>JAYTGH010000343.1:0-5111 GCA_043733645.1 Flavobacterium sp.
TAAACATAATTACCTTTACTCACTTTTATTTAATCAACAAACCATGAAAAAATCTTTACTATTGATTTTATTGTCCTTTACCTTCGGACAAATAGTTGCACAAAACAGTTCATTATGGCAAGCACGTGATGCTTCAAGAATTTCTGAACTAAAACGAAACAGAACCGATAATGTTTGTGAAGGAGAGTTATACTTTAGTTTGGATTTAAATGCCTTTAAACAAAGTTTAATTAATGCTAATGACAAATTCTCAAATTTGCCGGGTGTAACCATTACTCTTCCAAATTTAAGCGGAGAATTAGAAACATTTCAAGTATGGGAAAATTCTAATTTTGAACCAGCCCTACAACAAAGATTTCCTGAAATACGTTCCTATGTTGGAAAAGGAATAACCGATAAATATGCAACCTTGAATTTAAGCATCTCTCCACAAGGAATACAAACTTTGGTTTTCAGAGCTGATGCGGGAACAGAATTTATAGAAGCTTATGATAAAGAGGCCACTACTTATGTTTTATTTAATTCAAGTAAAAGAATTAGTGGCAAATTACCTTTTAATTGTAGTACTAATGATGTTGTTTTAGCTAGTGAAGTTTCAGATAAAGTCAGTAACACTACACTTTCAGACAATGCTAAATACAAAACATTTAGGTTGGCACTATCATGTACTGCTGAATATGCTAATTATTTTGGAGCAACCAGTAGTAGTAATGTTGCCGCGGTTTTGGCGGCGATGAACGCAACGATGACTCGTGTGAATGGAGTAATGGAGAAAGATTTAGCAGTTCATCTTAATTTGATAGCTACTACTGATCAAGTTATCTATTATGATGCTTCTACAGATCCGTATTCTGCTGCTGCAGCTGGGTCTGGCGGGGCTTGGAATGCAGAACTGCAAAATACACTTACATCTGTACTTGGCGAAGGAGCTTATGATATTGGTCATCTTTTTGGAGCTAGTGGTGGTGGTGGAAATGCAGGTTGTATAGGTTGTGTTTGTGTTGATGGTTCAAAAGGAAGCGGATTTACTTCTCCTGCAAATAATGTTCCTGCGGGAGACAGTTTTGATATTGATTATGTAGTACATGAAATGGGGCATCAATTAGGTGCCAATCATACTTTTACTTATAATTACGAAGGTTCTACCGTACAAGTAGAGCCAGGAAGCGGAAGTAGTATTATGGCTTATGCTGGTGTGGCTGATAATGGTACATCATTAGCATTTAATGTACAAGCGCATTCGGATGCCTTATTTTGTTATAAAAGTATTAATCAAATACAATCTAATTTAGCATCGAGCACAGCAAGTTGTGCCGTTAATACTGTTTTGACAGGCATAAATGCTACTCCAACCGCAACTGGAGGCGGAAACTTTTCTATTCCAATAAGTACTCCTTTTAAATTAACGGGCGCTGGTACTGATGCTGATTCTGGAGATGTGTTAACGTATAGTTGGGAGCAAAATAACGTAGGGACATCTGCAACAACTCAAGCTAATAGTAGGGTTTTAGGAACAAAAACAGTTGGTCCTAATTTCAGAATTTTTCCAGCGTCATCTTCACCATCAAGATATTTTCCACAGATGAGCAAAGTATTAGCGGGAACGGTTGTAATAACTACCGCCTCAGATGCCAATTGGGAATCCTGCTCAAGTGTGGCCAGAGCATTGAATTTTGCTTTTACCGTTAGAGATAATCATGCAGGTATGGGGCAAACCAAAGCAGCTGCAGCTACTGTTACTGTTGTTAGTACCGCTGGTCCGTTTGCAGTTACATCTCAATCTACAACAGGTATTTCTTATGCTGGCGGTTCAACTCAAACAGTTACATGGAATGTCTTAAATAGCGATACTTTAACAGGAGGTTCAACAGTTGATATTTTATTATCTACTAATGTAAATGGTAATAACACTACTTTCCCTATAGTTTTAGCTTCTGGAGTCCCAAATAACGGTTCAGCAACTGTTGTAATCCCTAATCTACCAACATTGTCTTCAACTTGTAGATTTATGGTTAGGGCTTCAGCTAATGTTTTCTATGCATTGAACAGCAAAAACTTTACTATTCAGGCAAGCCTTGGAGTGGAAGATTTTGCCTTGCAAAATTTTGAATTATATCCAAATCCAAATAGAGGTAGCTTTACTATCAAATTAGATTCAGCGGTTGCTTCAGACGAGATTAAAGTTAATGTATATGATATGAGAGGTAGAATTATTTTTGAAAACAAATATTCAAATCAGGCTACTTTCAATGAAAATATTCAGTTAACGAATGCTCAATCCGGAGTTTATTTAGTTTCTGTTACGGATGGTATTAAAAAAATAGTTAAGAGAATAGCTATAGAATAATAGCTGTTTGACTGTTAAATAGTTAGAAGAGGTAAATCTTTAAGGGATTTACCTCTTTTTTTGACCAAAAATTACTTTATGTAAAACATTTTATTACATTTAGCATCTTTAAAATTATTATAAATAAATAAAAAATGAAACTAAAATTACTATTTGCATTCCTTATTTTTCAAGTGAGTTTTGCACAGCATAGAACTTGCGGAATGCAAGAGAAAATGGCACAAATAATGAGTAATCCAGCTCAAAGGCAAGCGTATCTTGATCAACAAAGTAAGTTTCAAGCTGAGTTACAAAAGATATCCTATAATAAAAATGGTAATAGTGTTAACACAGTAATAAGAATTCCTGTGGCAGTTCACTTTCCGGCTGTTGCTAATACATCTACTTTAAAAGCGTGTTTCAGAACATTAGCACAATCACAGGTCAATATCTTAAATGCAGATTATAATGGGGCAAATAGCGATATCTCTAACTATGCTGCAGATGCTCCTTTTTATCCTGGAACTAATACAGGAAGCTTACAAGTAGAATTTGTATTAGCTACTCAAAATCATCCGGCAGGAACTGGTTTAGTTAATGGTGACTTAGCGGTAACCTTCGGAACCGATTTTTTAGGAAGTAATGATAATGATGCTACATGGGCTGGTTATTTGAATTTAGTGTGTAGAAATCCAGGAACTGGCATATTAGGTTATTCAAACCTAGGTGCTTTTCCCTCTGCAGGAGATTGTGTTGTAATTGCAAAAGAAGCTTTTGGTTCAGGAAGTGGTTGTACAGGTTATGTCCCTACCGCTCCATATAATTTAGGAAGAACACTAACACATGAATTAGGTCACTATTTTAATTTAGACCATACTTTCGCAGGTTGCGGAGAGACAAATTGTGCGGTTTATAATGCCAGCACGCCTGACGGAGATGGTATTTGTGATACGCCTTCCCAAAATGTGGAAGATTATAATTGCCCCGCTGCCGGAAGTGTTGCCGGTTGTGTAAATGGTGAATATGCCTTAACAATGAACTATTTGGATTATGTAGATGATGCTTGTATGTATATGTTCACCGCTGGTCAAGCAACAAGAATGTTAGCATGGTATAATTCAATTGCAAGTCAATTTAGAACTAATGTTTTAGGTAATGAATCTTTTCTTAAAAATGACTTTAGCATCTCCCCAAATCCAAGTAAAGGTAGCTTTACCATTCAATTTAAAGATATAATGAATAATTTTTCGGTAGAAGTATTCGATGTAACTGGAAAAACAATTTATGAGAACAGCTATGACCAATCAGCTAATTTGTCTCAAGCTATCAATTTAGAGAATACTCCTAGTGGTGTTTATTTTATAAATATTAAAAGCGATAAAGGAATCGTGACTAAAAAATTAGTTATACAATAAATCCTTAAAGCTATTAAAATAAAAAAGTCCCGAATAAATTATCGGGACTTTTTTATTTTCCATTAAAAGTGTTCATGGTTTCATTTAATCCTGCCAAGGCAAATGATTCTACGATTTGTTTAGCCACTTCAAATCGTTCCGGAAGTTTTTCTTTTTCAATAGCATTCCATTCGCCAAGAACATAATCTACTTGTTGCCCTTTTTTAAACTCATCACTGATTCCAAAACGGAAACGCGGATATTCAGATGTATTTAAAATAAGCTGAATATTCTTCAAACCATTATGTCCGCCATCTGTTCCTTTCGCTTTTATACGAATAGTGCCAAAAGCCAAATTCAAATCATCCGTGATTACTAATATGTTTTCTTTAGCAATGTTTTCTTTTTGCATCCAATATTGAACCGCTTTGCCGCTGAGATTCATATACGTATTAGGCTTTAGCAATATCAGTTTTCTTCCTTTTATAGTGAATTCTGCAACGGTACCCAATTTTGCAGTTTCAAAAGACACACCTTGTTTTGAAGCCACATAATCTACTATTTTGAAGCCAATATTATGACGTGTATTTACATATTCGGCACCAATGTTTCCAAGACCGACAATTAGGCATTTCTTCATTGTATCTGAGTTTTCAGAGATTGTTTTTGTTTTAAACAAATTCGTAATCCAATTCATTTAGTAAAAGTAAACTAATTTGTTTTCATAAAAAAAGCACCAGTAAAACTGATGCTTTTCTATAATTGAAAAATAAAGTACTTATTTTTTCTTTTTTGCTCCACCTTTTTCTGCTTTTGCAGCTTCTTGAGCCGCTTTCATAGCAGCACGAGAAATCTTAACTTGAGCGACAACAGTGTTATCTGGGTGCATTAATTTGAAGTTTTTTGCTTCTAATTTTGTAACATATAATTTGTTACCCATTTGCATTTCAGAAATGTTAGCTTCAACAAAATCAGGTAGATTTTTTGGTAAAGCTTTCACTTTTAATCTACGTTGATTCAAGTTCAAAACACCTCCTAAAAGTACACCCGGAGAAGTTCCGGTTACTTTTACAGGCACTTCCATAATAATTTCTTTGTTTTCATCCAATTGAAAGAAGTCAATGTGATTGATTCTGTCTGAAACTGGGTGAAACTGAATGTCCTGCAAAACGGCATTGGTAGTTTTTCCATCCAAATCTATCACAACTGTGTGTGCGTTTGGAGTGTAAACCAAGCTTTTGAATGCTTTTTCTTCTGCTGCAAAATGCACTGGCTGTTTTCCTCCGTAAATAACGCAAGGAACCATTCCAGCATTACGTACCGCTTTGGTTGCTACCTTGCCTACGCTTTCTCTTTGTGATCCTTTAATCGTAATCGATTTCATTGTAAAA
>JAYTGH010000344.1:0-1717 GCA_043733645.1 Flavobacterium sp.
ACAAGTCCATCAATGATTCCTAAAAAGTCATGTGCAGTTAAATAAGTGATATCTTTCGGTAAGTTTGAACCTAATCTTTTATTAATTTTATAACGACCAATTTCTCCAATTGAAAAACAACCTGAACGTTGATTAAAGAAAAGCTTCTTTATTGCAAATGCCTTATGTAAATCTAGAGGATCTTCATCGTCATTTGTATATTGATGATTTGTTAAATGTAAAGGATATCTTAAACTGTCAGAAATTTCCTGAAAATTTAACCCGAAGTAACCTATGATATCGAAAACAAAAAGCAAATTATCATCTTTTCCATCTTCACTAGGTTCAAGTTTTTGTTTCATATAAATTCGATCTTTACCCAAATTAGGTGATACAGGATCGTCTTTTTTTGACTTTTTCTTTTTTCCCTTTTCATCTAAAAAAAACTTTGTCCACAATCCCTTGTTAGAGATAACAGTAGCCGTATAAATTGTCTTACGTCGTGTACCAAATTCTTTTCGGAAATATACACCTGGACTTCTAATTATTTGACTAATAACAACACGTTCACAACCGCTAATAATGAAAGTTCCTTCCTCTGTCATTAAAGGAATTTCACCAAAGAAAATATCTTGTTTGGCACGCATTCTTTTAGATTTCTTTTCCTTTAAAAGTTCTTTTGTTAATTTTCCTCCTAAAAGTGAGATTTCATTTTTTTTCTTATCTGTTTTAATTTCAAGATTGTCTGAAATTTTTGAGTCTAAAAAGTAAGAATATTCTGCAGGTACATAAAGTTGAATAGCATAACTCATATCACGTCTTAGACAAACATCAATTGAAGAGTTTGGTCCTTTTAATTTAATCTCGTTTGGGTAAAGATAGACCAGACAAGGCGCTTTTTTTCTTCCTGAAACTTTAATTCTTGCAATGAAAGGATTTGGAAAGTTGACTAATTCTTCAGAAATTCCAATGGATAAAAAACGATAAAAACTTGCACGTTGTGCTTCTGCTAAGTCACCAATATTGTTTACAAATATTTTGTTCATTATTTATACTTTTGTTAAGTTTTTGACTAAATCTTAAAAAACATAAAGTTTAAAAGACTCTGATTAAAGAAAGCTATATGAACTAATTAAAATCACCAAACGATATTATATATATACCTTTTTCCTAGTTTAAATAAAAAACCTATTTAAACTAAGAAAAAAAACTTTTTTACATCTTGATTAACATCTTACCTATTTTCGATTTCTTTCTTGCTGCGGTGTTTTTATGAATTACGCCTTTCTTTACGGCCTTATCAATAATACTGTAAACTTTATTAACAATATTTAAAGTTTCTGATTTTACCTTTGACTTTTCCTCTTCTTCTACACTACTAGCAGAGCTTTTTATTTTTGAAACAAAAAGTTTTGAAAGTGATTTAATTGTAGAACTATAACGACGATTAATCATGCGATTTCTTTTATTTTGCTTAACAAGTTTTCGATTTTTTTGTTTTTTATTCATTTCCGTTTAAACTATTTTATTGAGTTAATACTTTCCAGTATAATAACATATTAAATTTTAATAATCCATAAATTCCTTTTAAAAGTATTTCCTGACTTTAGGCAAAAATTTTTAAATTTAGGTTAGAAATGAATTTCATGTTATAATTTGGGAATAATCTGAGGAATTTTTTTTAGATTCAAGAATAAATTTTTAAATTAATATAATGTTTTCCTATGGCAAAAAGTAA
>JAYTGH010000345.1:0-1713 GCA_043733645.1 Flavobacterium sp.
GTAAAACTAGGGCCTGATGCTTTGAGTACTACTACTTTTGCTGCTAATTCAATAAAAATATTCCCTAATCCTACATCATCAGTTTTGACAGTTCAAGGAGGTGCTAACTTGCTATTTGATAAAATGATTGTTACTGATTTAGCGGGTAAAGCGGTGCTGGTGCAAGAGCAAAACACTAATCAAATTAATGTTGAGAAATTGGCTAGTGGGATGTATATCCTTCAAGCTTTTGCGGGTGAGGACAAGTTTGTGAGTAAGTTTGTTAAGGAGTAAAAAAATAGTATATTTTATTCAAAACCATCAAAGCAATTTTGGTGGTTTTATTTTCTAAAACTTCTCCCTTTCCAGACAAAGCTTCCAAACAAGGAATAAATTCCAACCAAACTAACGAAGAAAGGATAAATAACACTGCTCGCTATCGGTACAAAAAACTTTCCGTTTCTGAGATAAGCATTCGATTTATAAAGCAGAATATAATCAACAATGTATTTTGTCAAAAACATAATTAGTACTATTTTCCAGTTTAGCAAGGCAAAAGGTAGCCCGAGCTTGAAAAGCGAACTGGCGAAGCAAAGGCAAAAGGCAATAGTTAAACTCACATTCATTAACAAAACAACAACTGCCAAAAATTTAGCATAAATGCTTTTGTAACCAGTCGATTTTCCTGCCCAGCGAACACGTTGCATAAAGAGTTTTAACAAGTCGTTTTCGGGTTGGGTTTTTACAATAAAGTTGTTGTTTTTTAAATAATGCACTTTGTCAAGATTAACATTTACTGCTTTTTGCAACAAGAAAACATCATCGCCACTGGCTTTATCAGTGATTCCGCCAAAACCGCCGATTTCCGCAAAGAATTTTTTGGTGTACGCCAAGTTAGCTCCATTGCACATAAACGGTTTGCCAATACCAAAACTTCCGATAGTTACACCTTGTAAACTCATCAAATCCAATTGCTGAAAATGATGAAACCAGTTGTTTTTAGCCTTATACATTACGGCTCCAATAATCATTTCGGGTCCCGAAGTTTCGGGATTATTTTGGATATAATTGTCTAATGCCAGCAACCAGTTTTTATTCACAATACAATCAGCATCAGTAGTAACAATCCAATCGTGTTTTGCAATAGGAATGGCTCTGGTTAAGGCATCTTTTTTTGGTGAGTTGGATAAAATCATGTTTTCCAAAAGCGTTGTATCTACAGCTTGGTGTAGCATTCGCCATCTATTGTAAATTCTAACCGAATTATCTTTAGAAAAATCATCTACCATAACAATCTGAATCAGTGAAATAGGATATTTTAGTTTTGAAATCGAATCCAAAAGTTTATCTAAATTCTTTTCTTCATTCCGAAAAGGAACAACAATAGTAAAAGCAGTTTTTGGACTTAAATCTGTCAGTTCAAAAGATTTTACTTTGTTGAATCCAAAAACTAATTGGATGATTAAAACTGCATACACCAACAAAATAACAAGCAATACAATTGAAATCATTCCCATTTTGATTTGAATTTAAGTACATAATAACTTCCGATAACAACAGGCAAAACCACGTTTAAAAACCACATCAGGGTTGAAATAAAGACAACAATCCATTCGTTTACGCCCAATTTTCCGAAGAAAAAAACTGCCATACTTCCTTTTACAGCAAAGTCCAAAAACTGGAAACTCGGTAATGACGAAGCTAAAAAATAAACGGTTGCAATGGTTGCCATCA
>JAYTGH010000346.1:0-1711 GCA_043733645.1 Flavobacterium sp.
AGAAATGTTATCAAAATACTGAGTGGCAATTTCTAAACATTTTTTGGCTTCCGCCGAATTGTGTGCACGGTTCATCAACTTTAAATCATCTTCAAAAAACGACTGGATTCCAATGCTTAAACGGTTAATCCGGTTAGTTGATAATTCAATGATTCGAGTTTCTGTTAAATCGTCCGGATTGGCTTCTACGGTAATTTCAGGGTTTTCAATGACTCTATAATTGGCATAAACCCTATCAATCAACAATCGTACATCTGCAATATCCAATATCGAAGGTGTTCCTCCTCCAAAGTAAATCGTTTCAACAACTTCATCTTTGAATTCATTTTTACGAAAAGCGATTT
Source organism: Flavobacterium sp. (assembly GCA_043733645.1). Classification (GTDB taxonomy): domain Bacteria; phylum Bacteroidota; class Bacteroidia; order Flavobacteriales; family Flavobacteriaceae; genus Flavobacterium. Next base: position 345 of record JAYTGH010000346.1, read on the forward strand.
CTTTGGCTAACGCCAAAACCATCTCATCTTTCTTCTTTAATGAAGTCGAAAAATGGAAGTCGCAATAATGGCAAGCCTGCTTGCAGAAAGGAATATGGATATAGATACCTGACATTTATTTTTTTACCCTTTCCTCATTTTGTTTGACAAAAGCATCCCAACCGGTGTAACTTTTAGTCCCAGTTACTTTTCCCGAATTAAAAAAATGACAAACGGCAGCAGCCAAACCATCTGTTGAGTCGAGGTTTTTTGGAAGTTCTTTCAAACCTAAAAGCTGTTGCAGCATTTTGGCAACTTGCTCTTTACTGGCATTTCCGTTTCCGGTGATTGCCATTTTAATTTTCTTAGGTTCGTATTCAGTAATTGGAATTTGGCGTGATAAACCCGCTGCCATTGCCACGCCTTGAGCTCTTCCAAGTTTTAGCATCGATTGTACATTCTTTCCAAAGAAAGGTGCTTCAATAGCAATTTCATCGGGATGATGTGTTTCTATTAATTCAATAGTGCGTTCAAAAATAACTTTCAGCTTGGTGTAATGGTCATCATATTTACTCAAAATCAATTCGTTCAACTGAATAAATTCCATCTTTTTGTTGACCACTTTTATCAAACCAAATCCCATAATGGTTGTTCCTGGGTCAATTCCTAATATGATGCGTTCGTTTGCCAAGTTTTATTTTTGTTATTTTGCAACAATGATTATAATTCCACACAAAGCTAAACAATTCATCGTTTTTCTAATCAAAGTTTTGATTGTAACTGCTGCTTTTTATTTTATTTACGACCAATTAGCCAATAACGACAAACTTGACTGGCAACAATTCATAAATTTAGTCAACGAAAAAGTAAGCTTTTGGGGAATTCTTCTTTTACTTACCTTTAGTTTTGTAAATCGTTTTCTTGAAATTCTAAAATGGCAAAATCTGGTTTCTTCCTTTAAACCAATTTCAATTGGCGAATCGACTAAGCAAGTTCTCGGAGCATTAACCGCAGGGATTTTTACACCAAATGGCCTCGGAGAATACGCCGGTAAAGCATTGTATTTTGATAAAAAGAAGACCAAGAAAATCATTTTCCTAAACCTTATCTGCAACGGAATTCAGATGGTTTTAACTGTGATTTTTGGAACTGTTGGGTTGTATGTTTTAGGTTATAAGTTGTATGTTTTAGCAATACTGCTCTTGGCTATTGCCTTTTGCCTTTTGGCTTTTTTAACGAAGTCAATAAAAATTAAAGGGTATTCTATTGAAAAGCTCATTCAAAAAATCAATGAAATTCCGAAACGAATTCATCAGAAGAACAACCTTTTGGCGCTTTGCCGTTATTTGGTTTTTTCGCATCAATACTATTTTTTATTTCTCGCTTTT
>JAYTGH010000347.1:0-1711 GCA_043733645.1 Flavobacterium sp.
TGAAATTGCAACAATTTTTGGAGCAGGCGAATCGGATGTTCGCTATATTTCGCCTTATGTTTCTTATACTAAGCGGTTCAATGACAGCTTTTCTTTTACCAGTAAAGTCACTTTCTCAACGGCACATGGAAGTTTTGGTACCAGAAGCCAGTTTGGAGATGCATTCCTAATTGGAAATTATACTTTCAAAGAAAAGAACAAAAAACAATGGAGTGTTTTGACCGGACTTAAATTCCCATTCACAGCTTCTAATTTAAAGATTAATGGCTACTCGTTACCGTTGGATTACCAATCAAGTTTAGGAACTGTAGATTTGTTTTTAGGAGCCAATTTGCATTATAGTAAATGGGATTTTAACGCAGTTTTGCAGATTCCAATAGTTAACCTAAACAAGAATTCGTATTTTAAGGAATATGGCGGCACCGATGATTTTCCGTCAACCAATTTGTTTGAACGAAAATCGGATGCGTTGGTAAGAGCAACCTATTCGATAAAAACACCCAATAAAAAATTCACCTTCAAGCCCAATGTGCTCTTCATTTATCATTTAGGAGAAGATAGTTATGAAAACATTTTTGGACAAAGAGAAAACATTAAAGGTTCTGATGGTTTAACCATCAACGGAAACCTCATAACATCCTACAACATCAGTAAAAAAAGCAGTTTAGAACTTTCGTTGGCAACACCATTTGTAGTTAGAGATGTTCGTCCGGATGGATTAACACGAAGCTTTGTTGCCGGACTTCAATACCAATATTCATTCTAATACGTAAAAACAATACACATGAAATCTAAGACTCACGACACGAGCGCCAGCGAACTAGTGAAACAATACCCGAAAAACAATTTTAAAGTTATGAGTAAAAAAATTCTTTTAATGCTGTTCATAGGAATGGCTTCGGTTCAAAACTATGCTCAAAATCAGTATCTAAAAAGTGGAGTAGCTGTTCAAGGTTACGATGTGGTGGCTTATTTTCAAGACAACAAACCTATTGAAGGCAAAAGTGAAATCAGCACTAAATACAATAACGCAACGTATTTCTTTTCGAGTGAAGAAAATAGAGCGGTGTTTCTAAAAAATCCAGCGAAGTATGCTCCACAATATGGAGGTTATTGTGCTTATGGTGTTTCAGAAAATCATACATCCCCAACCGACCCACAAGCCTTTACTATTGTTGATGATAAATTGTATTTGAATTATAATTTAAAAGTGAAGGAATTATGGTCAAAAGACCGTGAACAGCGCATTGTTAAAGCCAATGAGAACTGGAAAACCTTGAATAAAAAAGAATAAAACAGCTTTTTTGCCTTAGATGTAAAGTAGCAGACAAAGTCATTTTTTTACCTTAGATATCTTTGTCTTATTAAAAAATAACTAAATTTAACAATCATGAAATCAACGATTCACGAACACCAAAAAAACAATTTTAAAATTGTGAGTAAAAAATACATTTTAATCGTAGTAGTTGCCTTTATTTCGATCACAACTTTTGCGCAAACTACAGCAAAAAGAACTAAAGAATTCAATTTAGAAAAAGGTGTTGCCATTCAAGGCTACGATCCGGTGGCTTATTTTACGCAGAAAAAAGCCGTAAAAGGAAAAGCTACAATCTCGACAACTTATGAAGGTGTAACCTATAATTTTTCGTCACAAGCAAATAAAGATTTATTTCTGAAAAATCCAGGCAACTACGAGCCACAATACGGTGGT
>JAYTGH010000348.1:0-5078 GCA_043733645.1 Flavobacterium sp.
TGACCCTCTCCCAATATTCGGACACGGTAAATTAGATATCCGGGCCTCCTTTTTGGTACAATTCAACCATCTCCTGAGGTGTCATTCCGTTTAAGGAGCTATGCGGTCTGAAGTGGTTGTATTCATGTCTCCAGTCTTCTATTTTCTCAACAGCATCTTCCAATGATAAGAACCAGTTTGTGTTCAGGCACTCATCTCTGAAGCTACCGTTGAACGATTCAATGAACGGATTATCCGTTGGTTTCCCGGGTCTTGAGTAATCTAAAGTTACCTGATTCTCATATGCCCATCGATCAAAATTCTTACAGATAAATTCACTGCCGTTGTCAACCTGTATTCTTTTCGGTGTTACTCTATGATATTGTTTTACGTCTTCCATCAGGCGAACAACATCTATTCCTTTGATCGATTGTCCAACCCTGGTTGCAAGGCACTGGCGACTAAAATTATCCACTAAAGTCAAGACCCTGAATTTCCTTCCATCAAAGAGCTGATCTGCCACAAAATCCATCGACCAACACTGGTGCAAATTATTCAGATCTGGCCGTTCCATCCGATGTGCAGCCACTTTGCTTCTTCTTGGTCTTTTACTTCTCAGGTTTAGTCCTTCCTCTTTGTAGATGCGGTGTACACGCTTCTTATTATCCTTCCAACCTTCACGACGAAGTAGAATATAAATCCTATTCAAGCCATACCGTATCCTTGTATTGGCAATCTCCTTTATCCTGCCTCTAACAGCCTTGTCGGACCGTTTAATCGACTCATAATACCACATCGACCTTGGAAGCATCATTGCAGCGCAAGCCTTCTTTGTTGACACCTTGTATTGATCAATCAATTTCTGAACCAACAGCTTTAACTGCCGAACCTTCAGAGATTTTTTTTTAATACATCCTGCAACATTTGTTTATCTAGGCTCAGGTCCGCAACAATCTGTTTTAAACGGGAATTTTCATCTTCTAACTGTCGTAAACGCCTCAGCTCCGTTATTCCCAAGCCACCATATTTCTTCTTCCAATTGTAAAAGGTAGCTTCGCTAATACCCATTTTTCTACAAACCTCCTGAACGGATGTCCCAGTCTCTGCCTGCTTCAACGCAAAGGCAATTTGCTGCTCCGTGTACTTTGTCTTTTTCATGAGCAATTTTTCATTTTTTAAGTTATGAATAATTGCCCGTTTTTCTAATTTATAGCTGTCCGGTTTTTCGGGGGGAGGTCAATATGACCAGTTGCATTTTTCATTATGGTTTTCCGAACTATTGAATTAGAAATATATTCGATCAATTCGATAATTATATGTCCCTTGAATTTTTCAACTCTTTCTTCAATTGACCTTTACTGCGGAAGTAATAATTATTTTCGAAGCTACCTTATTTTTTGTAGAGAGGCTATCATCAGACATAATTGAATGTTTCGATTGACTCTAATTTCTGATTCAAATTGAGCAGATTTATTATACTATTATTTTAAAGCCTTACATAAATCACAGATGGTCCCATTTTCGGACAAATACCTCTAATTTTATTAAACCTGCTGTTACAAAACTGAGGTTCTAGTATGAATAAAATAAGAATTTTACTTGTAGATGATGATAGTGAAGATAGGGCTTTTTTTAAGGAGGCACTATTTGAAATCGCACCCACAACATATCTAAGCACTGTAAATGATGGCAATGATGCTACTAAGTTTCTTGCAGAGTGTGCTGAACCTGATTTACCTTGTGTTATTGTAATTGATTATCTTATGCCAATTATGAATGGCCCTGAACTCCTTGATTGGATTTGCGGCAGGCCTAAATTTAATGGGATTAATAAAATTGTCTGGAGTACCGCTTATGATCAAAAATATATAGACGGTTGCCTTAGCAAGGGTGCTATTGAGTATTTTAAAAAGGCAAATAATTATAATGGCATTAAAGTTATAGTTCAAAAAGTGCTGGCTTATTGTAATTACCATCCAGTCTTTGATATCATTTCTAAAGCATAATCAGTATTTTTTGAAATAAGCCAATGCCTGACCCCAAAAATAGCTAAGGAAAAGGTTTATTTAATTACATCATGCGCGCTCTAAAAGGCGTGAATGATGTAATGATTTTGCATAATAGTGTAACACTTTCCTGAATTAAAGAACTGACCTTGTACAATAACAAAGTTCTTTTACAATTAAAACTCCCCTAAATAAAGTGGTTATTTAATGTTTCCTGGCAACAGTGGCATTGAAGAAAGCTATAAATAATTTATTCAATGAATACTCAATAAATGAATCATGCCATGAAAATACTTATAGCTACAGATGGTTCTACACATAGCAAAGCAATGGTTGAGAAGGTTGCCGACAAGCTATTTCCTCCTAAAACGAAAGTTCATATTGTGTCTGCTTATGAAAGAACTCCGCTAATAACGTCATTACAACCAATGCTTGTGTCCAAAGAGTATTATGGTGAAGCCGACCAATATGCGGTAAAAGTGGCAGAGAATGCAACCGAAAATGCAGCGAAAATTTTGCGTAAGAAAAATCCCACGTTTTCTATAACTACTACCGTTATTGAAGGTTCTCCAAAGAGCGTCATCCTAGAAGAAGCCGAAACGTTTGGTGCTGATTTGATCGTTGTTGGCTCGCATGGGTATGGCGCTGTAGAACGCTTTTTGCTGGGTTCGGTTTCCCAAGCGGTGGCATTACATGCAAAATGTTCTGTGGAAATAGTACGTATTCCGAATATATTGCCACGCAAAATTAAAAAGAAATAAACGAATCAGGTTTGAATTCTAATAAAATTAAAACCGACCTGTTTATTACAGTTAATAAAAATAAACAATCAATTCAAACTTAAAATCAAAAATCATGTTCTATGATGGTTATCACTTCTGGGGGATGCACCTGATTTGGTGGTTCGCCTGGGTCAGTTTGCTTTTTTGGATCTTCGCAACGCCTTATGATGTGCCGGGGCAGCGGAAGAAGAAAGATTCGCCCCTTGATATTTTGCAAAAACGATTTGCTTCAGGCGAAATAACACAAGAAGAGTATCACGAAAAGAAAAAAATTCTGGAAAACGATTTAGTGAAATAGAGTATCAGAAAGTTCTCACTCATGCATGACTCGCTGCTTAAGGTTCTTGCATAAGAGAAAAGTTATTTATTAAACTAAAAAAAACAAAAAATGAAAACGCTATACAAATTCGCCTATGCTATTGTTTTAATTGTCCTTTTAGCTTCATGCCAATCCAATTCAGAGGTTAAAGAAGTCCTTTCCAAGCAGGATACAAGAAAATCTGTAATTGACTCAATTGCCAATGACTCCAATATGTCGAAAGAAATGATGGGGGCAATGATGAATAGCAATAATGGAAAAATGATGATGCAGGGAAATGAAAAGATGTCAATGATGATGATGGAAAATCATACTACAATGATGAAAATGATGAAAGATAATCCTGGTATGATGCAAGGCATGATGGCCGATATGATGGAAACCTGTAAAGGAGATTCAGCTATGATTTCTGGTATGTGTAAAACCATGATGGAAAACCCTCAAATGATGTATATGATGAAAAAAATGATAGGAAAGAATGCCGATATGAGTAAGATGAAGGGGATGGATAAAATGGATGATAAATCAAATTATTAATACTATTTTTTTAAAAACTCTAAAAGGTAAAGCTATGATGCACAATAATGGAGAGGATTATTTCTGGGGGATGCATACGGGATGGTGGTTTTTAATGCTCGTAGTAGTTATCGTAATCGTTGGAGGATTTAGCTGGTTACGTAAAAGAAAGTGATGAGCAACATTTATATAATTTGCCTTTAAAATATAGTAAAGCATAGTTTCAATTAAAATGATACCATAATTAGCGGAATTGGTATAATATAGCAAATTAAAAACACAATGGATTATGGGATATTATTTCAGTAAAACAATTGATGGAAGTTTCGATAATGCCATTCAAAAAGTTACAGAAGCGCTTAAGGCTGAGGGTTTTGGCATATTGACGGAAATTGATATAAAAGCTACATTAAAGAAAAAGCTCGATGTGGATTTTTATAACTATAAAATTCTGGGTGCCTGTAATCCCCCATTTGCCTACAAAGCTTTACTGGCAGAGGATAAAATTGGAACTATGCTGCCTTGTAATGTGATAGTTCAGGAAAAAGTAACGGGGAAGGTAGAGGTTTCCGCTGTTGACCCCGCAGCTTCTATGCAGGCTATTGAAAATAAAGGATTGACGGATATTGCCACTGAAATAAGAGCCAGGTTACAAAAAATAATTGAGGAGTTATAATCCTATTTTATAACGGAGCAAAGGGTATTTTAAAATTAAAAAATGAAACACTTTAATTTAACCCCAATAATGGTTGTGACAATACTAATATTGGCCGGCATGCTTATGAATAGTTGCGATAACAATAAAAAATTATCCACTACCCAATCAGCTAAGGTTTATGTAGCCAATGAAGATGGCGGCAATGTGTCAGTTATTGACCTGCAAGACAGTCTAAAAAATACAACCATAGATATAAAAGATAGCGCTGGTAACATGTTTATGGCGCATAATGTGCAGGTAGCCCCTGATGGAAAATCTGTTTGGGTAACGGCTGTACCAATGGATAGCAATGGAATAAATCAATTGGTTGTTATTGATCCGAAATCGGGCGCAATAAAAAAGCGTATTCAATTAGGTAAAGATTTACATGTTGCGCATGTCGTTTTAGACAATGAATCGAAAAACGCTTTTGTAACGGCTAAAGACCCAAGTCAGGTTATACAGGTAGATGCAACAACCTACGAAATGATTCGAAAGTTTGATTTGGGAACAGGGCACTCACCACATGGGTTAAGGTATTTGAATGGTAAATTGTATGTAGCAAATATGGGTGCGAAGAGCATTTCGGTTATAAATATTGATGATGGTAAAATAACAGACATTTTCTTAGCTGGCGTAGTTGTGCAAACTGCAGTTACACAAAATGGTAAATTTGTTTTTGCCTCATTATACGATACGAAAGAAGTGGTGAGATATGATCTGCAAAGCGGGCAAATAAAAAGAATACCATTACCCGCTGGTGCACAGGGCCCTATTCA
>JAYTGH010000349.1:0-5068 GCA_043733645.1 Flavobacterium sp.
GGCTATCAGAGAAGTTTTGCAATAATCAAATAATTTTTTTTCAAGATTTTTGACTTCATCCTTCTTGATGTTCAAATTTTTCAACATAATGTTGTACTCTTCCTCAGCTTTTTTAAAATCAGCTTTTAGTGCCTCACCACCGACAACTGAAATGCCGTTGTGCAACTCTAAAGTTGTGCTAATGGATTTCAAACCTGTTAGGCGTTGTTCCATTTTCATTAAACCTGGATAACCTGCTTTGCGTGTAGCCATTTTCTTTTAATTTTTTTGATTATGAAATGTGAGTTAGTTTCTCTAAGCCTCATTCTAAAAACATGCCATTAACGAGGCATAAACACCATAAACATTAATTTACTGCTTTAAAAAACTATAACTTATTGGTTTTCAATCATTTACAACACATTATTCTTTCAATAAACTAAAAAAAATGAAGTCTGTTTCGTGTTTTGCGAAATTTTTTATGTCGTAAATGATTTCGTGAATAACGTTTGCGAAATTTTTCATGTTGTAAATAATTTCGTGAATAAGGTTTGCGAAATCTTTTATAAAGGAAATAATTTCGTGAATAACGTTTGCGAAATTTTTTATGTCGTAAATAATTTCGTGAATAAGATTTTTGAAATCTTTTATGAAGGAAATAATATTGAAAGCAAGATAAAAAACTTCTTAACTTGTTTGCCTAATTTAGGGCTTCTGCACTGAGGGGGGGTAATTTTGACTTGCGAAATATGATTGCATAAGTCTTTAAAAATAGTTGACCATAATTTTGAATCCAACATAAAAATGATTAGATTTTGAATATTAAATTTAATGCAATACTTTTGTATGTAATATTTTGAAAATTAACAATATAAAAAGCACTACAAAACTTTCGTATATTCATGAATTGGTGGCAAGGTTACGAGACACCCTAAAATAGACAAGTACCAAATATTAATGGACTTATTTAGCAACTTACAAGAGGACGACAAAAATCGAAAAACCAGACTTGGTCAGACATACATTGAATATGTAAAATCAGTGGGAATTTTGACAGAAGCAAAAGGTTTTATGGGAACATACGATTATACATTAAATCCATATTCGGGTTGCTCATTTGGATGTAATTATTGCTATGCTGCATTTTTTGCTCGTTCTACAGACGAAAAAGACAATTGGGGAAAATGGCTAAAAGTCAAAGAAAATGCTTTACAACTCTTAATAAAGTGGCGAAAAAAACCACTTTTGAATAAAACAATTTATATAAGTAGTGTAACAGACCCATATCAACCAATTGAAAAAGAACTAGAACTCACACGAAGCCTTTTAATAGAATTATTGAACTATCACAAACCAAGATTAGTAATACAAACAAGAAGTCCATTAGTTACAAGAGATATTGATATTCTTAAAAAATTTGATGTGGTGCAAGTTAATATGACAGTAACTACTGACAGCGAAGATGTTAGGCGAGCATTTGAACCTTTATGTCCATCAAACAAATCAAGACTTAATGCTATTCAAGAAGTAACTGAGTCAGGAATTCAAACTTGTATAACAATGACACCTCTTTTACCAATTCAAGACCCAAATCAATTTGTAAAAGAACTATTAAGTACAGGAGTTGAAAAATTCATTGTTCAGCCATTTCATCCTGATAAAGGCAAGTTTGTAGCAAGTACAAGAGAATTAGCAATTGAACAAGTGAAAAAAATGAATTGGAATAATTCAAAATATAATGATGTTGTTGAAATTTTCAGAAAAGAACTTCCTTGGTTAGGGGAAGGAAAACAAGGATTTGCTCCAATTTAAATAATCTATGAAAGAACAACTTAAAACTTGGTTAAAATCACAACAAACCAATCTAGATATTATCATTTCAAATTCAGCAGTTAATTTCTATAAACTAAACAAGGATAAATCAAATTTTCAATACGATTTAAAGCAATGTCATATTGAAAGTTACAACCTCGTAAAGGGTAAAGATTTATGCTATGACAGACCTAATACAGCTTTCGCTTACTCACTTTGGTATCACCCAAGACGAGTAAATACATTCCTTTCATTTTTTCTCGACAAGATAATAGACCATCAAGAAGAACACCTACAATTATTTGATTTAGGTGCTGGAGCAGGTGCAATACAATGGAGTTTAGGATTAATTTATGTTGGACTTAAAAGACTTGGTAAAATTCCACCAAAAATTACTATAATAAATATAGATACAAGTCCTTTTATGTTAGAATATAACAGGGATTTTTTATGGAAGGAATTTATAAAAACATACCCTGAAATTGATAACAATTTTATAGCAGAATATGAAGTCAATTCTTGGAATAACGAAAAGAATTTGGAAACATCAAATCCTATTCTTTCAGCAAGTTATTTATTTGATGCATCAGATAACAAAAAAGAAATTGCGAATGATTTCAACTTATTGGTAAAAAAGTATAAACCCAAAACTGTTTTATTACTAACATCTAATCAAATTGAAAAAAGACCATTTATTCAAGAATTAGAAAAAGAATTTAAAAATCAAGGTTTTAATTCACAAGTAGTATCAGATAGTAGTTTGATATTTTCAAACCCACTTACAAACATAAATAATATAAGAGCAAAATTAGGAACTATTCTAAATGTTTCTGAATTACAACGAGCTTCAAATTGGCGAGATAGCAGTCACTATGGATTAGTTTTACAAAAACCCCAATCTGTAATTGCTTTTTCGAGTGGTGGTAATAAGATTTCAAGTATTGGTATTTTTAATCCTCCTATTACAGTTAGAAGAGAAGTCGTATTAAATGATAAACAAAAAAGAGCTGCAAGAAATAGTGAATCGCCATCTGTAATTGTTGGTCCAGCAGGTTGTGGGAAAAGTATTGTAATTACTGAGAAAGTTAAAAATATTGTTGAAGAAAATAACTACAACCCAAATCTGAAAATTTTAATAACCACTTTCAACAAAGGATTAATAAGTAAATTAGCAGAATGGCTTATCAGTATTTTGGATTCAACAAAATATAAAATCAAATACGACACTAATTTTTATGGTTATAATGACAAATCAAGTCATTTTACTTTTAATGATTCACAGCATACAAATATTAGATTACTTCATTTTGATATGCTACCAAAGTTACTTGGAGGTGTTAGGTATAGAGGTTTAGTTGAACATCAAAAACATTTTAATCTACTTGATGAAATTATTAAAAAAGTCAGAATTGAAGAAAAGATAAACAACGACCAATTTGATAATATTTTAAATCACGATTTTCTTTTTGAGGAATACCATAGAGTTATTTATGGACTTCAAGTAGGGATTACAAAAGGAGAAGATACATATTTGACCATAAAAAGGAAAGGCAGAGGTAATAATCCATCAATGCCCAAGAATAGTTACAGAAGAAAATTAGCTTGGAAATGCTTAACAGAATATGCTTTAACAATGCATAACCAAGGTATTCAAAGTTTTACTTTACGCAGACAATACTATTATTCAAAATTAAAATCAAATGAAATTAGTGTAAAGTATGACCATATTTTAGTTGATGAGTTCCAAGACTGCACTGATGCAGATTTTGAAATATTTTATATGATGATAAATGACGCTAACAATTTCACAATTTCAGGCGACCTTGCTCAATCAATTCATTTAGGTACAGCAGCCAATATTCCAAGAGATGAAAATATGGACAGAAGACAATTTCATCGTCTTGAAGGTTCATATAGATTACCAGTACGTATAAGTGAGAGCATAAAAAAACTTTCAGAAGCAATTGTTCAGCGATTTGGAAATAATGAAGGTGCAATTAGTATTATACCTTATAAAGGTTCGCCACCCGGAGCAAGACCAATCATAGTCTATGGAAACACAACTACTGAATTAGCATTCAAGGTTTTAGAAATATTTAAGACATACAAAATTTACGATCTTAAACAGATAACAATTTTAGAAAAAGATATTGAATTATTAAAAGAGCTTAACAATAAAGGATTATCAACTGAGACTGACACAATTTTAAGTTTAAAAGGTCTTGAAAAAGAATGCGTTTTATGGTCTACAAGGATTCCATTAGAATTTGAAAAAGAAGTATTTGAATTTGCATACACTATTGTTACAAGGACATCCTGTATTTTGATTATTGCAATGACCGACACAACGCAAAATGTTTATAAAAAAATATTAGGATTATTAGAAAAAGATAAACTTATATTTTGGGACAGACTTTCCGAAACAAAATTTGACACATATTGTGAAGAATACGAAATGATAACTGTTGAGGACGAAGACTAACGAAAAAAGCCCAGCCACCAACATCGGTTTTTCAAAAATGGGGCATTTGTACTAAATTTGAGCATTTGAACACTATTGAACATTTGTGCTAAATTGAACATTTGCACTTCGATTTTTCTACCTTCGCCAAGCCCAAAAACATTGTGCGTACAAGCCCCCCCTCAGTATCCACTCAACTTTTTATTATAAATTGGGCTTCGATACTGAGGGGGTGTGTTTATCAAGAAAAATATTTTGGCTGTGTAATTTAGATTTTTTACTTTTGTTAATGTGTGAGTGCAATTGCGCCTATTAATGCGTTGGGCATAATTATACCGACCTTCTTCGGTAAACATATTTTTACTATATTTGACATCACATTTTGACAAAGATTATGAAGCTACCACATCCTATACCATACCAAGGAAGTAAACGAAATTTAGCAGACCAAATTTTAAGGATGTTTCCTGAACATTTTGATAATCTTATTGAACCTTTTGCAGGTTCGGCAGCTATTACTATTGCTTCGGCTTATTATTTTAAGGCTCATAGTTTTATTATCAACGACATCAACGAGCCGCTGATTAAACTTTGGGACACGATAATCAATGACCCTAAAAAAATGGTGAAATCTTATCACGATATTTGGCATGGACAATTAGGTCATGAAGAAGAATACTATTATCAAATAAGAGACTATTTCAACGATACAAAAAACCCTGAATATTTATTATTTCTTTTGGCTAAGTGTGTAAAAGCAGCGGTTCGTTACAATTCACAAGGTGGTTTTAATCAAAGTCCTGACAAAAGACGTTT
>JAYTGH010000350.1:0-13060 GCA_043733645.1 Flavobacterium sp.
AGCAATGACTTTTGCTTCCTTTTTTTGTATCATTTCAATTATTTTATCATTAACACCAAAATTGATATCGTCTGAAGTAATAATGAAATTATCATCTTCAATTTTACTTTCAATATTACATACTGGTTTAAAATCGTAGTAATCAGGATCACCAAATACAGGATGTCCAAATTTATATCCGTTAATTTTCATCTATCACCTCCTTCGTTTCTTTTAATCTAATAGCATGTTTTAATGTGTCTTCAAGAACAATTTCCACATCATTTACCCCAGATTTCAAGTTTAATGATATTTTATTTTTATCAAAGTCCCCTTGTGAAATAGAAGCAATATTTATAACCTCTCGACCTGTTTTATCATCTGAACCCACAAAAACATCAAAATCAATTTTATTGTTTGCTTTTTTTGAATTCATTGTAATAATATACTTGAATGTACCATTTTCCTTGACTGCTCTACTACGCAGCCAGTGAAAAGACTTAGGAGTGTAGTCACCAGGAAGTTTTTGTGTTTTTGGAGGTTTAATTTTTTCTTTATTAGAATCAGAATTTTTTAAAGAAGTTCCTTTGTTGTTTTTTAGTCCGGGTAAGCTCAATAATTTATCAAATTCTGGTATAGTAATTTCATCACCCTGTTGATCTCCTACAAAATCTTTTATACTTAAAATTTGAAACTCTTTTAATTTATCTAATGCTTCTTTTCCAATTGGATCTTTCCAGTTACCTCTGCGCCATTCAGTATGAGTTGCATTTTCAAGTTTTTTTAATATTTCATTTCCATTTTCGTCTTCACACACAAAAATTCCACAATATCCTCTATATAGTTTAGAAGGATCTTTAAAAATAAGCATTTTTGAATATCTAAAATTGGCAATTCTACCCTGATAGTCTTCATTTTTTGCAATAATAAACTTCACTTTACCTAAAATCGCAATATTTTCTTGATATGTTTTATTTGTACAATTAATTCCTAAATAAGTTTCAATATAGGGCCTTGGATTTGGATTTATATTGTACTGGCCTGACTCATAAACAGTAGGGTATAATCTTAATATTTCATTATAAATATTTTCTTTATTGAATTCTTTCTTATCAATTGTTACAATTAATCCACCTTCAAGTATAGCTAGCCAAAAATTATTTACTAGCTCTTTTTCCATAATTAGTTGCTTTTCATTTTCATCCCAAACACCCAAGATGAATGCTGAAGTTCCGGGTTTAGTACGGTTAAAAATCTCTGGAATTAAATCTCTATTTGTAATAGGATTAAAATCTTCACTAAAATAACCTTTGTAATTTAATAAAGTGCCATTTTTATAATGTGTTGATATTCTTGATATGCCTTGAAAAAGAATACTATTATTTTCATGAAATATTGATGTCACAAAAATAGTATGCAAGTAAGAAGCAGCAAAATAAGCTGCTTTACCCATTCCTTTAGAACCAGCAGAACCAGCAGAACTTTTAGTAGATACATTTCTAGAATGTGCAAAAGAATCAAATGAAGTTTTTAATTCCATTCCTTTTGTATTGTAATCTGCGATTTCTAAACATGTATAATTATCCTTTTCAATAGCTTTATACATTGTTCTGATAAGTTCTTTATCATCATCATTAGCTTTTTCCCATTTTTCACAACCTAATAAATGGTTTTCAATTTCAGCAATATTTTGAAAGTTTGATTTATTGACTTTAAAATAATTAAATTCAATTTTCACAGGTTCTAACTCATTCAATCGAGCATCTAAAGAATTTTGAATTGCTTCCCTTACTACAGATTGGTATCTAGTTTTGTCAAATAACTCAATATCTCCATCACGGATACCTTGAAAGTCATCCCCTTGTGTTAATTCTTTAAAATTCCATTTCATAATTAATACCTAATTAGTTATTTATTATTATTTAAATTAAACTTCAATTTATACCAATTCAATTTTATTTATTAATTTGATTCTCCACCGCAATAATAACTTCATTTTTTTGATTGTCAACTCTTTTCAAAATTCTATCTAAATAGTCATCTCCAAATTTATTTCTAACCCAATTAATCTCGTTTGTCAACGCTTTAATTTCATTTTCACTTGACTTGGTATCGATTGTTTTTCTACCTAATCTACCCAAAGTTCTTACTGAAAGAGTATGGTACTTTTTTAAATCTTTTATGAGCATTTTTACGAAGTTGGCTAAACTTTCTTCATTCCCTGCAAGTACTTTTAAGTACACTTTTAAATTTATTAATGCTTTTGCCTCCAACGCAATATCGCTTCTTCCTGTTTTGTAATTTGGTTTAAAAGTTTTTATATTTTCATAATTATTCCAAAAGTCTTTTGATAGTGGCAATTTGTTCTCTTCAAATTCACATTGTGTATTGACTAATAACTCTTCAAAAGTCACTTCTTTAATGTTTGAATTAATTTCATCTTCTTTTTCAATAATCTGAGCAAATAAACTTAATCCTTTTTTTCTCAATACATTTAGTTGGTATTTATCAAATCCTTTAGCGGTTTTTACTCTTGTTGGTAAATTGCTAATCTTTTTAATAACTTCTGGGTATTTCTCCTCGATATCTTTAAATGTGTTCCTGATGTGGGTTGAAGTATTAACTTCGCCACCTTCATCTGGATTTTGATTTAGTTTAGTATAAAGTCCGGATGCTGTTGGCTCTTCTTCTTCGTCAAACATTTTGGCATCTTCGCCCAACGAACTATGAATTAAAAACATTTTTTGAGCAGCAATTTCTCTGGATTTTACAATGTCGGCACCTATTTCTGATGGGAAAAAGTTATAAATGTATAATTCATCAAATACCTTTGCGCCAATACGATTAATACGTCCTACTCTTTGAATTACCCTCGTTGGGTTCCAAGGAATATCATAATTGACAATAACACCTGCTCGGTTCAGATTGAAACCCTCAGAAAGCTTATCACTCGTTAATAGAACATCAAAGTGATTGGTTTGTGTTCCTTTGTATTGTGCATTATAGTCTGTATTTAGATTTTTAGCTAATTCTTTTGAAACCTTGCCATCACAAACGATTAACCGTATTCCAAATTTTTCACGGAAATAGGGTTCTAAATGTTTTATTGTATCAACATATTCTGAAAATAATATCACTTTTCTGTTTTTTTCAGCTGCTAGAATGGCTTTTATTTCATGGGCAATACGTTCTCTTTTTGGATCGTTATCTACAATTTTCAATTCTCTTAATTGACTTTGTATTTCCTGAAACACCACTATATCACTTTCGATATCTGCCAAAAAATCTGTTTTTCTTTGAAAATCATTTACATCATAAACCGTATTGTTTTTAGGCACTTTTTTATTTAATAAGTCTTTTGAATATTCGCTTAAAACTCTATCAATATCATCTTCATCATACATTTTTATTTTGTCAATTAATCCTCTATCAAGTATATATTTACCATTTGATTTTTCTATAAAATCTCTAACTACGAGATGCACTTGCAAAAATCTATCGATTGATTTATCGAAAGCTCCAAAGGAGCTTTCGAAACGTTTCACTAACAAACGTCTCATAAAATCAAATAAGTTTTGTTGCTGTTGGAATTGTCTGTTTCCTTGTTCGTCTAATTTTTCTTCATCAACTATTTTTTCATAACTAAATGGCTGGTAAATTGCTCCTTTGAACCTTCCGTTTTCTTCAAAATATTCGTTTAGAATTCTGTCGTAAAAGGTGTTTTGTTCGTGTGTTAGATGATAAAATAATTCTATTGGGTCTTTTACTTTTGATAAATCTCCCACTTCTGCTTTATAGATATAATCCTCTTTTAAATCTAATCGGTTTCTACGGATTACTACTGATGAAATAATATTTTTGATTTGATTGGCTAACACTTTGGTTTCGTGTCGAACGATATTAATATCTACTGGTAATTCGTTGCCTAACATTGTAACATAAAGCGTTTCTGCCTTTTGCCTTTTTTGTGGTTTATTAGAATTCCAATTTTTAATAATATCTGAAAGTCTTTTATATTTATAATTAAATCCGCGAAACAACCCTTCTAAATTATCTTCAATTGTTATCCCAGATTTACCGGGAACAATGAATAATTTCAACAATGAAAATATGTCCGCAGGAGAATTATTAAAAGGTGTAGCCGTTAATAAAATTACGGTTCTGTCTCTGCAAATAGTTAATAGTGCTTCATAATCGGCTGTATCTTGGTTTCTGAAATAGTGTGCTTCATCAACAATTACTACTTCAATTCCTTTGCTTTGAATAGTATCTGCCAAATCTTCTAATTTACCACGACTTTCTACTTCCCAATCGTATAACTTAAAATCATTGATGTATCCCCACCAACCAGAACTGTATGTTTTGTCGCCTATTAATCCCGGAGGACAAATAACCATTCCTCTTTTGCCTAGATTTTTAGCGATTAATGAAGCAATTACCGATTTACCTAAACCTACCACATCTGCAATAATAACTCCGTTATATTCCTCTATTATTGATAATGCTTGATTTACTGCATCGGTTTGATAACTGTATTTTTTATATCCGATTTCCTCCAGTAGATTTTCTACTTCTGGTTTTATTTGTTTTTGTTGTTGTAAGTCTAAATAGGTTTTTAGTATTAAAACATACGCTTCAAAAGGTGTCACTGAAGCTGCTTGCGATTTGTGCTGAATGAACTGAATAAGGAATTCTTTTCTGTTTTCGATTTCTGAAATAGGAATAGCCCGTTCCCATAATTCATCAAAATAGGTTTCGGCTTCTATAAAGCCATAATCCTTTATCTCGACATTAAATTCTTCTTGATCTGATAAACCCGCACGCGTTAAATTGCTACTCCCGGTTATGAACTGACCTTCCATATTTTGAATTATAGCTTGTTCCTCATTTAAACGGAACAAGTATAACTTAGCGTGGTTTGAATTTTCGGTTTTGCGAATGATTAATCGTTTTTCATTTAGCATTTGCAGAAAGAATTCTACTTGATTGTAGAACGCTTCTGTGTCCATTTCTTCATTGTTAATGGCATTTCCCATTGAAGTCATAAACAGATTGAATTGGTCGTCTTGTGATTGTTCCTCTTCCTGACTGCCGTGTTCTACAATTTTACTTAGGATTTGATCTACTTGAAGCCCAACCAATAATTTTAATGTTAGGTTTTCATTCTTTTTTAGATTTTCAAATAGTTCTTGCCAACCTGAAAAGTAAAAGAAACCTACTAGAAATTTAAGTTCTTCACTAATGCTGATTAATGTGTTTAACCTGCCTTTAAGCGATTTATGTGTTTTATTATTGGTTATGAAATTGTTTGCCATCGTTTTAATTATATGATAATCAATATTTTATGATTTTTTTATGTTTTTTATACATGACTTATAGTATTTGTTTACTATATTTGCAAAAGAAATCTGTCTCACATAAACGCCGACTTCAAGTCGTTTTCTAAAAGTTATTTTAGAATTAGTGTGATGATGGGTTTTTTTTATTGTCTTTAGTCAACGGATTTTTTGGTGAATAATAATTTTTCCAGTCTTTAAAATTTGCTACATCATAGACATCAATAACCAATGAAATCTTCTCTTTTAAAAAGTCATAATACCTAGTTTCCCCTTTTTCAAAAACACGTTGCACAGCCCAACAAAAATAATCGGATAAGTTTAATAATGGTTCGATGGTTGGATAGTTTACATTGAAAATCACATTTGTAGTTACTTCTTTTGATATCGCTTTTTCGTTATTATGCAATCGTTGTATTGCTTTTTGTAATGCTAAATCAAGATTGTGGTTTTTGGTACTTTTACCTCGTTCTGAAACGTGCAACACTAATTTTTCGTCTTTTTGTAATTTATTTTTAAGCAGGTGGGATAATAAATCAGCATAAAAATATTCTTCTTTGCCTTTGTGTTTGGTTTCGTAACGCTCAATATTTTTTTGGGCAACTACAGCTTCAAAGCTGCAATTAATAGTGCTAATTACTTCTAAAAACTTTAGTCGTATCTCGGGAATATCATCTGTAGCGTGCAAATAGTAACCATTGTTATTAATTTTTTTTTGAACACTTGGTACATTGAAAAAAGGATTTTTAATAATATCTTCTTGGAGTGCATTTATTTTATAGCGTACTTCATCAAGGTCGTCATAGATTTTTACCATACCAATAATAAAACAAGTAGATACGCCAGTGTTGCCCAAAGCACTTTTCTTGCCTTTGAGGTAAAATGTAGTATCTCCCGCTTCATCAATGAAACGGTGGTTTGTAGTTGCTTTTTTCTTTGCCATTTTGTTCTTTATGTTCCCCTCATTGATGAGGGTAACATTGCTATTTTTTAAAATAATCCCTTTACTTATAAAGGATTACATTTAGATTATTTTTTGTAAATTTTGTAAACTTTTTACTAAAATGTTTCATACTCTTTTTTACTCAACATAAATTCTGGCTCAACAATCAGTACCTCTTCATAATCTAATTCATAGAGCTTGTAAACCATAACATCAATTTGTTTTTCTAAATCAGTAGTGTCACCGTTTTCTTTTTTGCTAGAAAGGATTTGGTTTACTAAATTGATAAATGGTTGTTGATTTTCGAAACTGATATATTTTATTGGCAATTGTTTACAATTGACAATCAATATTTTTTGAAATAAAACCTTTTCAATATCCAAAAATTTATTTCTATGATAAAAGGTGAGAAGTTTGGAGTTCAATAAACTTAATATAAATTTTAACTCTTCAGAATTTTCAGTTTTAGAAATTAATGAAAATCCTATTTGAGTAAAGAATTTAGGTTCATCAGTAAATGTAGAGAAAATCTGTTGTTCTTTTCCCCCAAGTATTTGTCTCACAATTATTTTTGGCCTAGTGAAAAATTTTTTCTCTCTAGGTGCGCCAAGCCAATTTCCATATTTTAGATACTCTTTTATATCATTCTTTAAATAATATTTTTCAATATTCTTGCCGGAAATTAACGCTACATACTCATTGGATATTTTTTCATTTGAATGAAATTCTCTATTGTTTATTAGACTTTCGGAATGACCCTTTGCCTTATCATAAGGAGTAATTCCTAAAGATGTCCATACAAATTTTTCCAATTTATCTGAATTAAATTCTATTTTTGAAATTAATTCTCGAGTTGTTTCATTACTAAAGATATTAAATCTGACATCTTTATCTTCTTTCCACTTTTTTCTTTCAAATAGTTTATAATTTAAATTATTGAAATCAATTTTTTCATCATTTAAGAAATAAGCACCTTCAATATAATTCTTTTTTGAATTATTATTTAACATTAATATTATTGTTTCTACAGAAGCTGTTGTAAAAACGCTATCAGGCAATTTTACTATTTTTTCTATGTCGTTAATAATAAACTTTCTGATTTTTCTGTATGATTGATTTATTAAAATTGAGTTTGGATTTATATAGCAAAGAATTCCATTTGATTTTAATAACAACTTTCCTTTTTCAATAAAAATTGCATATAAGTTTATTCTGTTTTCTGTGGTCAAGAATATTTTAAAATACTCTTTCACATCATCTTTTGGTAAAGCTTTAATATCTACATAGGGAGGATTACCTATCACAATATCGAAATCAGGTATTCCAAACATCCATTCTGGGTCAAAAAATGAGGAAGAAGTATTTTGGTCATACGGGTTCCATTCTATCAAGGATAAGGCTTCACTAGTATCTGCCAAGTGTTGTTTACTTTTTTCTTGTTCTATTTTTTTGAGTAATAGTTTGTTGCTTTTTTTAAGTTGCTCACGTTTTTCTTTGTTGATATCGATCTTAAAAAGTGATTGCGTTTGATTAGTCACGTTTTCAAACATTGTTGTTTGCATTGCAGTTTCAGTAACATCAGCCCAGATTACTGGTAAGTTTTTTATTTCTAATTCCTGACTAGCAAGTTGTTTATTGTAGTCGTCAATTAATGCCAAGTTAGGTTTAGTAGCTATGGTTTTTAAATAAGTTTCTATTTTTTCACAAAGCTCTTTGTCTTTTTGTCGTAATAGTTTCTTTTCTTGCCATTTTTGAGCTCTAAAATTTTGATGGCAGCGTATGTCCCAAAGTTGGTTTTTTAGCTCAAAGAGGGTTTCGTCTTGCCATTCAATCATACTTTTAGCATCTTGCTTTAACCCAATTAAAGTATTTGCTGCAACAAACTTTGTCTCCAGATTAGGCAACGATTTTATACCATAATTTGTAGCCACATCTGTTGTAGTCTCTTGTTCACAAACTAACGAGATAAAAAAACGAAGTTTGCTAATTTGAACAGCAATACTCTGAATATCGACACCATAAATACAGTTTTCTATCAATTCGAGTTTGATGTCGTAATTGGAAAGTGTGTTTTGGGTATCTACTTTTTTGAGAATTTTAATAAGTGTATTCAAAACTCCCATGGGGAAAGCGCCAGAACCGCAAGCTGGATCAAGTATTTTTATATTTCGTAATGAAGCGGTAATTTTTTTACAATCATTATCCGTTAAAGTTTCTGGAATTTCATCAGTATTGAAAAGTTTGCTCCAAGTTGCTTCAGGGACAGTTGGACATTCTTTTTTCAAGTATTGAATAACGCTTTCGTTTACCATATAATCCACGATTTCTCGCGGCGTATAAAAACTACCTGACTGTTTTCGAGCAGTTTCTTTAGTTTCAGGATTGTAAGCGCCTAATAAATTTTCGAAAACCTTACCCAAAAGTTCTGGGTCTAATGCTACCTCGATATCATCGGTCGAGTTTTCTTCTATGGTAAAATTATAGCGTTCTAATAGCGGAATAATTCCTTTATCGGTATCAAAAAAGATGCAATTTGGTAAAAAAGCTCTCTTTTGTCGGCCAGATAACCTGCTAAAGCCATCATAATAAAATATTTTTCCGTTATCGTTCTCTTTATCTAAACATTCAAATAAACCTCCATTTAGAAAAGGTACATTTTTAAATAAATCAATAATTTCAGCTGGTTTTTCCTTAAACCAACTTTTATCATTATTGTCTCTGAATAGCGTTTTTATTCCATAATGTTCGTCTTTGCCTTGATAGTTTTTACCAGTAGCAAAGGTTCTTTCATCAATAGGTTTATTTAGTGAAGCAAAAAATAAGTTCTGTAAAATGGCATTATAATAATCGCCATTGCTTTTACTGTTTGGGTCAAAGTCAGCAAGGATTTTATCAAGAACTGTTGTGTTAAAAATACTATCTGGAATTAACTTTTTCTTTTTAATAAACCATATAAACATCAATCTAGTAATCAACCGAATAAGATGTTCTTCAATTTGTCTGTCGTCTTTGTCCGTAGAAATATCGTTGGGATAAGTTACTTCAAAACCATCACTTTCTGAAAGCGACCATTGATACCAACTGAATAACTCGTTGTAGAATTGAGTAGTTAATTTTTCAACGTTAAATGCCTCTTGAATGTCATCTAATGAACTAAAATTACAACCATTTATTCTGTTTCTAAATGTCTTATTAGTCTTTGTTGGGTCGACAAAAAAAGTGTAACGCTTCCAAGTGGTAAATTTTTGGTTTTTATTACCGTAATTTTTACGGATGAAAGAAAATCTAAAAAAACCATTAGCATCATAGAAAATGAAAATAGCACCGTCTTTAAAATCTTCTTTCAGGACTTTTTTGGCAATTTCAAACTGCCGTTTTTTAGAGGAACGTTCCGACAAAACTCCTTGAAATTTACAAGCAAAAACAATTAATTCGTCGGAGTTATTGAAAGGAACCTCACCAACTTTTTGAAGTTCTGAAAAATTAATGAAATTCTTATCATCAAGGATGTAATCCATGTTTTCGGTAACTTTTTGGAATGCGGATACCTTATTAAAGAAGAAATCGGTTAACGATTTTACAGAGAAATGTTCAATTAGTTTATCCATCAAAGTACATTTTTGGTGCTAAAAATTACTAAAAAAAATGTTAAGTTGTAAATGTATGAAAAAGCAAGTGAAAGTAAAATCATGTAAAGCCTAAACCAAAAAATTATTATCTCAAAATGATTTATCTCAAATGATTGTTTACGATTTTGCTTTAGCTTTTTAAATGTTTAATATAATTGTCAAGTAAGCTTTGAATTTGCTGGCTCGCCACAGGATTTGCTGAGTGAACATTAAATTTCAAATTTCTCAAATCAAGTCCGGATTCATAAACTAACCATTTAGCTGCTGCATAACCATCTTCGGCAATGTTTTCATTTTCATCTAATCCCAAATCATTATCAAAGCTTATTAATTCAGGAAGTCCATTTTCAATGATTATCTTTTTGAAATCTTTGAAATTTCTAACTATAATAAAATCTTCATCCTTTAGATTCTTGTAAACCATTTTTACATCTCTAATGTCATCAAGAAATAGTTTATATGTCATAGTTTATGATTTTGTGTGGCAATCCTCCAAACCGCTGGCAGTAGAGGCATTCTATAATGCTCTAATTTAAAGAACTTGGTGAATTGATACTAACTCGGCGAGCTTGGCAGCTACGTCTTTCATTGGTTCTTCGGCAGTGTTTAAACCACTTCGCGACCCGAGGAGTGGACTGACTTCGCGGAGAGCTTCAAAAGTCGTGTTATGAACTATTGGAACGAGTTGATCACGCGCTAACAATGCCGAAAGTTCTTTGTCGGCGATACCCTCATTTGGTAAACGGAGAAGAAGAGCGGGAGTTACCAGTACTAGCCCAATTTTGGAGTTAGCTAACCCTTTGTCAATAGCGCGCATCAATGGCACGCCAAGACCAACGTCTTTCTCACTGAACCAAACGGAGACACCATTCGATACGAGTAAATCATGTAACTCCTTAGCTGCACCTTGTCGATCGTCCCATGCGTGACAAAGAAATACATCTCTAAGGTCAGGTTTAGTTGTCGCTAGATTCTCGACTGTTTTTCGAATTGGCGTGAGCGCTGCTACCTCAGCAGGCGTGTAATAAACTGGAGAACTTGCTCGCGACCAGCGCGGCTTTATAATTCTACTTCCCGAGCTACTACTTCTCGATGATGAGTACGATGGGGTCGAGTATGATGTTGATCGGTAGTTATCATAATTGTTGTAGCTACGATAACTGTTATAGCGGCCGCCACATGCAGGGCAGGCATCCCGTCCGCTCGCTGTACGATGGCCATATCTTGGTGCTGTGCATCTTGCCATAACGTTAGTTTTAAAGGTTAAGATTATACACAAACTTAATCTTTAAATGGAGTAAAACTATTTGGTTGTTTATAAGTTGAAGTTTTGTTGAAATCTTTTTTTTTCGGTTTCCCGAAGCCATTACTGATAACGTTCCGATGCTAGAGCTCGTGGTGGCTTATGGAAATCTTTTTTTCCATACCCGACGAGCGAAATTATGAAAAGTAAACGAACAATTTACCGAAAACCAAGTCATGAGATTTAGCATGTGTTAACAGCTTTTTATGATTTAGTCTTTAGTTTTTGTTAATGAAACAACTAGAAATCCCATAGAAATTGCGCCCAAAATAGCCTCAAAAGCAGCAAATATTTTTAAAAAGCCTTTTGGACTTATATCACTATAACCTAAAGTTACAAATGTGGCTACACTACAATAAAGACTGTTGCCATATTTTTCGATTGATGATAATTTATTGGGTTCTGACATAGTTAAAGATGGATAGCAAGAATAGATAATACTAAAACAAAATATTATTATTAATGTAAAAACTATGATTCTCCACGGTTCTCTTCCGTAACCCCAAAAGTATTTATCAATGTCCCAACGAATCCTTTCAAATCCATTCTGTTTCTCTCTTTTAAAATCAAGTTCTAAAATTTTGAATTTATTTGATTCTCTATAATTACCAATATCTTGATTTGCTTTGGCTAGTGCTCGATAAGTTCTGTCAAAATCATCAGAATGTTTCATTGGTCTATGCCAAACTCCAAAATTATCAGGTTCTGAATTTTCAAATAAAGGAATGAATTGTCCTCCCCAAATTCGACAATTCCGCATAGAACTGTTAGAGATTTTTCCAGTTACGTTTGAATTTACAAACTTCCAATTATGAAGTTCGGAATTGTTTATTTGAATATTTCTGACACTACAATTATCAAACATTATATGAGGAATATCAAGTTCAGTGCAAATTAAATTATCTGTTGCACAGTAATGAAATTCTAAATTTCCGAAACTAGAGAAATGAATTGTGTCTTTAAGAATTAAACCGCTGGCGTTAACAAATTCTAATTTTTTTCCACGCAATAATATCCCAACCGGATTGATTGGTGGTTCCTCGCCGCCCATTTTTAATAATTTAATATTATGATTTAAGAAAACGGATTCATAATTTGTATTTTGATCATATCTATGTAAACGCTCCAAAATATTATTTGAATGACCTTTTAGCTCACACCAATCAGAATATGTGATGAAACTAAAAACAAATTCAAAAAGTACTTTTTCTCCATCACCATCTTGTTTGGTTTCATTATTATATTTATCCCATATTTGATGCTTAGTTTTTCCTTTGTATGTTACTTTTATTAAATGCTTTTTATTATCTCCTTTATCATCTTTATACTTTGGCGCAATACAAAAACTAATATATGCATCCATTAAAATTTCATCAGTAAATCCAAATTCGGTCATCCAATCTTTAAATCCTTCTTGATTTTCTTTAATGTTTTTAATAATCTGAGGATAATCATATTTTTTTCTCCACTCGTCAAATGGTCTTTGAGGTAAAAGCCATAAATCGATAAATGTAAGTTCAGAATGTTTTAATACTTCTGTTACTAAATCATCGTCCGAAACTTCATAGTTTTTTTTATAGAAATCTTCAATTACACCCATAATTTTTATGTTAAATAGCTGGTAACTTGTATTTACCTGCTACAAAGTAGCTAATAAACACCCATATTTGAGTTGATTGATACTAATTAATAGCGTATTATCTTTCAAAGATAGCTGTTTTTCACAAATCATCAAAAGCCCTTTTTAGGGAAGTTATGGGGCAATTACAATGATTGTCTTGTCCTGAAATAGGTTTACACATAAAGTGTAAAAAAAAATGGAAAAAAGTCAACCTATTTTAGGATTAAGAGTTGCGAGTTCTTTCTCTAT
>JAYTGH010000351.1:0-1699 GCA_043733645.1 Flavobacterium sp.
GAAAATGGCTATTGGGGAGCACGCTGGGCCGGACCAATCACGAGTTTGATGATTGAAAAATATATCAAAAGGAAAATTACCAGAACCGATTTAGAAAAACGAATGTTGGAAGGAAGTCTTCAGGGTGAATACAATAAATATTATGCAAACCCAATTGTTGATACTTTGATTAAAGCAAAAATTGATGGCCCTGTAAAACCGATTGTAATAAAACCAGAAGTTAAAGTAGAAGATGCTCCGGAAAATTAATTTCTAAAGAAAATGAAAAATCAAAGTGTAACCAATAACCTAGACTGGATAAGCATAAGCATCTATATCATTTTAGTGATTTTAGGATGGCTGAATATCTATTCGTCTTCCTTATCTTCGATAGAACAGGAAACTTCTATTTTTGACTTCACTCAAATTTATGGTAAACAATTTATGTTTATCATCCTCACAATTCCTCTCATTTTCGTGGTGCTATCCGTTGACGGAAAGTTTTACGAAAAATTCTCGAGTGTTATTTATGTTATTGGATTGCTCTCCTTAGCTGGTTTGTATGTTTTTGGTAAAACCATTAAAGGGCAGGCCAATTGGTATTCTTTTGGTTCCTTTGGGATACAGCCTTCAGAGTTTGTAAAGGCAGCTACCGGTTTGGCTTTAGCCAAATACTTAAGTGATGTTCAGGTTAATCTGAAAGACATGAACCGGCAGATTCAGGTGCTGGGAATACTTTTTTTGCCAATATTATTAATTGTTCCGCACGATCCAGGAAGTGCGGTAATCTTCTGCATTTTAATTTTGGTTCTCTATCGGGAAGGATTGCCTTCGTGGTACGTTTGGACAGGATTTATTGCATTGGTTTTATTTGTTTTAGCCTTACTGATAAAACCTCTAATATTAAGTATAATAGCTTTAGTTGTAATTCTTTTTATATACTTCAGAAGCCGACTCATAAATAGAAACTGGATTTTGAGTGCCATAATATTTGTTATGGTTGGTGGCTTTGTTTTTTCGGTAGATTACGTTTTTGTGAATATTTTTAAACAGCATCATAGAGACCGATTCAATATTATTTTAGGAAAAGAAGTTGATATGAAAGGTATTGGTTATAATACGAATCAATCTGAAATTGCTATTGGATCTGGTGGTTGGTTTGGCAAAGGATATCTTGAAGGAACACAAACAAAAGGTGGTTTTGTTCCGGAACAACACACCGATTATATCTTTACAACTGTAGGCGAAGAATGGGGCTTTTTAGGATCTCTTTTTGTGATTGCCCTTTTCCTGTGTTTAATAATGCGGATTATCTATTTGGCCGAAAGGCAAAAAACCAAGTTTAGTAGAGTCTACGGCTATTGTGTAGCGAGTATACTCTTTATCCATTTCTTTGTGAATATTGCTATGGTTGCCGGAGTTTTTCCAACGATTGGGGTTCCACTTCCGTTCTTCTCTTATGGAGGTTCCGGACTTTGGGGCTTTACCATTTTGCTTTTTATCTTCCTAAAAATGGATGCTAACAAAGTGAATGAATGGTAGTTTAAATCGATATTTTCAATAAAAAAAGCGTCCCGGTAAATCGAGACGCTTTTTTTATTGATTATATATAACTAGGATTTTACCACTTTGTCTTTCTTAACTTTTGTTGTTAATCCTTTATTATTTTCCGATTGCAGATCATTTAGAATATGAATAGCTTCTTCGATATAAATATCTT
>JAYTGH010000352.1:0-5048 GCA_043733645.1 Flavobacterium sp.
AACTAAAAATGGTAATCCTAAAATTATAATTTATGACAATGGCTTTGGAATGAATCACGAAGATTTAGAAAATAAATGGCTGTTTGTAGCTTATTCGAGTAAACGAGATGGAACTGAATATGATGATTATAGAGATAAGATAGATTCAAAAAGAATTTTTGCAGGTGCAAAAGGTATTGGTCGTTTTTCATGTGATAAATTAGGCTCTCATTTACAATTAACTTCAAGAAAGAAAGAAGATAACGCAGTTGTTGAATCACTTTATGTTGATTGGGATGAATTTGAAGAAGACAGCAAACGTGAATTTGGATTGATAAAAGTTACGCATGAGGAAATATCTAAAATTGGGTTCAATCTACAACATGGAACTGTTTTAGAAATGACAGGTATACGCAATCCTGAAAGCTGGGATATTACTAAATTTGAAAAACTTAAACGCTCTCTCGAAAAACTCATTAACCCAAATCAAGATAATGATAGTGATAACTTTTCAATTGAAATTCTTATTGAAGGTATAGACGATTTACCTGAAAATACTAAAGGTGAACAAAATTTAAAATATCGCTTTCTTGAAGTGTCTAAAAAAGTAGAGAATAAAATTTTTGAAACGCTTGGTATTAAAACTACTCAAATAATTTCCGAAATTTCCGATGATGGTAAATATATATTAACAACTTTAACTGATAGAGAAAGGCGAATCTATACCATAAAAGAGCATAATCGCTTTCGGTATTATAGTTTGGAAAGCAAATCAGAAAAATTTTTAGCAGGCTTAAAAATTCAAGTTTTTTATCTTAATAGATCTGCAAAAGTTTCATTTACTAAACTAATGGGGGTTTCACCCGCTGGTTATGGTTCAATTTTTTTGTATAAAAACGGGTTTAGAGTTTATCCTTTTGGAGAAGCAGGTGAAGATATTTTACAAATAGATAGAAGAAAACAACAAGGTTTCTCAAGATATTTAGGTACAAGGGATATCATCGGAAGAATTGAAATTTATACAAAAGCTGATGATAAATATGAAGATTTAAAGGAATCAACAAGTAGAAGTGAAGGTCTGATTAGAAATGAAGCATTTGACAGAATGTGTGATTTTTTTCAGAAAAAGGCTTTTATTAGACTTGAAAAATATGCTATTGAAGTAATTGAATGGGGAGATGAGAGGGTTTTAAAATTAAATAATAAAGAAGTAACATTACCAGCTCTGCAATTAGAAGATGTTCGCAGTCAGGTAGAGGACATTATTAAAAACCTTGCAGCTACTGAGGGGTTCATTGAAATTGAATATGACGATGATTTTTTACACCTTTTAGAAGAAAGGCAAGAAGATAGTGTTATAAAATCACTACGTAATTTAGTAAGAGAAGCTAAAAAAACTGGAGATGAAGAAAAAATTCGTGAAGCAGAAACTTTAGAAAAAAAAGTAAAAAAAGCAAAAGAAGATTCAGACAAAGCCATTAAAAAAGCAGAGACAGAAGAAAAAAGAGCAGAGGAAGCGGAAAAAGTGGTTGAAATAGCAGAAAAAATTATTGAAAAGCAAACTGTCAAAATAAAAGTAGAAGAAGACAAAAATAAATATTTCTTAGCATCTCGAAAGCATCTAAATGCAGATGCAGATGGCTTGATACACAATATAAAAATTGCAAGTCCAAAAATAATTGCGACAGTTGATAATTTGATAGCTGAACAAAAAGCGGGTACGCTTACACCAGAGCGTTTATTATCAGATTTATATACCATTAAATTCAATGCTGAAAAAGTATTGAAATCATCTGAGTTAGCAACTCTCGCTAATTTTAGTCAAAATAATGATGCTCAAACGATAGAAATAACGGCTTATCTCCGTGATTATACGCGAGGCAGTAAATTTATACACTTACTAAATCGGGAGAATGTAAAACTTACTAAGGAAATCAATCCACTTGAATTGTCCTTGGTTATTGACAACTTGGAAGACAATGCAAAGAAATGGGGTGCGAGTAAAATGCTTATTGAAGTTGGAACGGATGAAAAAGATAAATATTCTCTACTTTTTTCTGATGATGGTCAAGGGCTCATACCTAAATATTTAGAAGAACCCAAACAAATCTTCGAGTTAACAGTATCTGCTACAAATGGTTCTGGCATAGGACTTTACTCTGTTAAGCAAATGCTAAATAAAATGAATGCTGATATAAAGTTTGTTGGTAATAGTGTTTCACTGGTTGGTGCTGCCTTTCGTGTAACTTTCAATTAAGATTCTTAATATGGTAGAAAAATTTTGTGTTATTGTTGATAACGAACCCCAAGAGGAAACTTTAGAAAAGGTTGTTCGAGCCCTACATGATAAGGGTATAAAATTTTCATATGCTCAACTCAATCCTTTCGAAGAGCGTTTTCTTTACGAGGATAAAGATAAAGAAATGAACTTTATTGCATTAGATAAGATAAAAAATGAATTAAATACCCCTCAGTATTTAAAGCGTAAGGTAAACTTATTGGCTTGCGATTATAGGTTCAAAGAAGAGGGTATTAATGGATTTGATGTTATTTTAGTAGCAAGAGAATTAAGGTACTCTAGCCATTCCCTTTTGTATTCAGGTGGGTTAAGCAAAATAATAAGTGAGATTTTTGATGGCGAATCAAGCCTTCAAGATAGAAAGAATAAGATAGAAAAACTGGTAAAAGCACAAACACGTTTTATCGAAAGAGAGACTTACGACCAAGTGATGATTGAGATATTAGGTAAAGAAAAAGTCTTCGATTTTAACAACGAACTTGAAGAGTATCTTTTTCAACTTCCTAATGTTCGTTTTCATGGCGAGTTTTCCCGCTTCCATGAAATGTCACTTGAACAAATTGCTATAATACTTAGAGATTCGAATGACCCAAATGCCTATGAATTCAAGAAAGAATTTGTTGAAAGAGCATTCTCAATAATGATTGACCTTAACACCCCTCAGTAAAATGTCTAAAATACTTATCATACATCCATACGATAAAACAACAACTTTTTTAGCTAATATTTATGAAGGGCTTTTGCATGAAATGAGTCAACAAGTTGTTGTTGTTAATGTGGAACCAAATTATCTTTCTCATTCATCAGCTTTAGATGAATTAATAAAAGAGGATTATGAAACTATAATTTTTATGGGACATGGTCGTAGTTATACTCTTTTTGGTGCAAAAGGCGACGAATATGATGAAGAATTAGAAATAACTGAAGTAGAAATGACGAATAATAACCGACTTTTTCATGAAGAAAAATTTATTCATCGTTACAATATTAATAAATTTTCTAATAAAAAAGTATTTTGTTTATCATGTCGTTCTGCGGATAAAATTGGGAAATGGGCTATAGATGAAGGAAATGCAAAAGTATTAATTGGATTCGGTGTAATACCAACAGATGAAATAGATTATACAGAAAGTAAAGTTATCACTAACGACGATTTAGAAATCATGAATTTATTCCGTCAAATACTAAATCAGGTAGTTTTATCAAGTCTATTAGTATCTTGGAGGAATGATATGACTTTTGAACAATTGGCAATGCTTATCAAAATTCATGTACATAAAGAAATATACAATCTCTTTAAAGATGGTATTGCTTGGGAACATAGAATGCGACTTACTAATTACCTTATAGCATTTAAAAATGAGATGACTATTTTTGGAGACGCTAAACATAAATTTCTCAGTAACTAAAAATCTATGAATACCCCTCTTGCACTATATCCCCTGCTGGCTCGGATTGTTCATAAAACAACGCGCAAATCACCCTATAAAAACGCGGCAGCTCGCAAGCAGTCTCTGACTGCTTGTGTCTATTTTGTGGTCTCCAGACCACACAAAGCAAGGAAATGTCATTGTGAGGAATGTGGCTAAGGGGTTAAACCATCAAATCAGTAAAAGAATCGTATCTGACAATGCTCAAAGCCGAATATGCCATAAGGTTGACCTTTGAGAATTGAAGTAATTGGATAGAAACGAAAGCCTTTTGAGAAGTTTATCTCAAAAGGCTTTTATACTGAGGGGGTATATTTTTTAAATAAAAAATGTAGTTTTGTTATCTTGTAAGTTTAGGAAATGCTCGCTTGTATTCTTAATCAAATGATGGAATAATGAAAAAATAAACGCTTTTAACTGATTTAGATGCACTGTTTGCGGAATTTAAGAATTTGGAGTTGGAAATTAAGAAGCAATTGGATAGTCTTACTTTCGGGGAATTTTAAAAGTTCGACTAACTTTGGACGCTAATCATATTAGCGAATCAAATTGTGTCGCCATTAGCGACACTATACTTAAAATATTTAAAAAACATTCCGCTATGAAAAGAAAACTAACAAGCGATATCCAACTTTTTACCAAAATAGCAGAGTTGATAGAATCAGCCCGTCAAAAAGTAGCCACTACTGTCAATATAGCAATGGTCTATACTTATTTTGAAATCGGTAGAATGATTATTGAAGATGAACAACAAGGTAAAACACGCGCCGACTATGGCAAGCATATTCTAAAAGATTTGTCAAAACGATTAACTGAAAAGTTTGGTAAAGGATTCTCGATAGAGAACCTTGATAAAATGCGCTTTTTTTATAAAACTTACTCTCCATCAATTTCGTCAACACCTTCGACGAAATTAATACAATCAGAAAAAGAGACAATTTATGAGACGGCTTCTCGTAAATTCTTCTTGAGTTGGTCCCATTATCTTATTTTGATGCGGATTAATAATTCTGATGAACGCAGTTTTTATGAAATAGAATGTGCTGCTCGTAATTGGAGTTTGAAACAACTTAAAAGAAACTATCATTCAAGCCTTTACGAACGTTTGGCGTTGAGCCGTGACAAAGACGAAATTATGAAATTAGCTACGCATGGACAGATGATAGAACAACCTACCGATATTTTAAAAAATCCGCTAACCTTAGAGTTTCTCGGTTTGGAAGAAAAAGCAGCTTACACTGAATCCGACTTAGAACACGCTATTATTTCTAAAATTCAACAATTTTTGTTAGAGTTGGGTAAAGGCTTTTTGTTTGAAGCTCGGCAAAAACGCTTCACTT
>JAYTGH010000353.1:0-12998 GCA_043733645.1 Flavobacterium sp.
TTTTTCCTGACGAAGATCTAACCGATCATACACCGATAGATTATTTTCACGACAATATTTTTCTACCGCGTATAATTTCTGCATTTCTTTCAATACATATTCAGAACGTTCTTTGTCGTTCTCCAAAGCCTGATCAATATAACGCCTGGCATGAGCCATGCAAAGTACATGTGTTATATTGTTTTTATTAAACTGATTATAGACTTCGTAGCCGTCGGTTTGTAAATAACCTATAAAATCTTTCAGTCTCTCGGAAGGACTCTGTCGTCCCCGGCTTTCATGATAGTCAAATAGAACCAATCCGGTGTGCACATCTCGATACGTCCAGTACCAACCACGATGTGTTTTCATTTTCTTATCTCTGTCTAACACCTGTATTCGTGTTTCGTCTGCTTGCAAATAATCGCTCTGAAGAATCTTCTTTACTATCTATCTGTTTCAATAACTTTCGGAGAAGTGCAATCGCCAACGAGTCATCAATAGCATTAATTTCCGTTTTACTCATGCAAGCAATTGTAACTCTTGGCTTAGTCTTTTCGTCATTCGTATTTTTTGTAACATGCAAATTTACATCAGAGAGATTGGCGTTTTAAGACAGTGTAAAGTGCACATCTTCTGGAAGGCCTTTATATCCAAATGAAGTTAAACGTTCCTTGTTTTGAATCCAAAATAAATCATTAACTGAAATGTAGTTGATTTCCATCGCTTAGCTTTTATACGTGGGAACTAGTAATTTGCATCCGTTGAGACAAGTAGTCCGTGATCTCCCATCCATAAGACTAGCAATTTATACAGCATTGCAAGATGATTCTATTGAAAATGTTCATGTAGCAATCAATGATTGAAAAGTTATTGGAATTATGGTTGATATAAAACATACCCCCATTTCCTACAGAAAATGATTTTACGATTCTCAAGTAGTTAAACTATTATGATTGGAGTTGATTGTAGATTGAATTCTGCTATTTAGGAAAGCTGTTTGCTTTCGATAGGAAAAAACAAACAAGCAAAGAAGCAGGACGGTTCCGGTTATATTCATAACCACGCCCGGGATATTCCAGTAATGCTCAAAGTGCTTGTAGACTTTTAATGTTAGGAGAATAAATAACATTGAGCTAATTGTTCGATACGTATTGTTAACCTCTGAAAGGAGTTCAATCTTTTCATCCTGTTTAGATGCTATGATAAAGTTTCTATAATCAGAGAATTTCAAAAACCTCACTTTTCTCAGAAACGGTTCGATAATGAGTGAGCCGACCCTGCTAACAACCATACCAATAAAGTAATAAAGAAAGGTTCCCAATACAGCATCGTCCAAAAACAAATCATAACCAACCATTTTTTTTGCGAATACGACGAAGATAACTCCGGGTAGCAAATAGTTGAAAATATTATAAGATGAAATTTTATTGAGCAAGTCTTTCATTGTATACTTTTTAGTAATTGTTCTCTTTTTATCAACAGTTCCAACTTCTGAATTTCTGCAACTATATACTCAGTTTCTAATTTTGATAATTCATTGATTCCCTTTTGATGACAATGCTTTTGTTTTTTCTCGCTCCCGCAAATGCATTTATCGAAATGTCGTGGGAGCTTGTTTCGTAATATGCTCCTGAGAACGTTTAATACCATATCAGAACTGTCAGTCTTTAATGTCTTTGAGTAAAACTCAAAATTACCTTTCATCTGATGGGAATATTCATGGGAATAGGTGCCCCCATGATTCACTTGGTATTCCTCAGCCAATCTAGGTAGTAATACCCTTTCTATAAACCATTTGGATGTAATACCATACTTACAGAGAATTTTTTCTTCCGGAGGAACTGCCAGACACAAGGTGTTTGTGTTTGTATAGACATGCCTAGTCGGAATACGTTCAATCTTCTCAGATGTCTCGGTTACGCTAGGAAAGCAAAAAGGAAATTTTTGTTCGTAAGCGATTTCAACAGCGAACGTATCAATCCACCTATGAGTATCACTTTGAAGTACGTCAATTTCGCCAACAAGAAAATATTTTCCTTTTCGCTTTTGTATTTCCAATTTAGGAAATTCCTTTACCGCACCATGAAGATCTTTTTCCAAATCAAACGAGTTTTTCGCCATACCAATTGCCACTTGTTGCAGACTTACTTGTTAGGATTGCAGCACTTGCCATTTTTTCAGCCGAACTTAATTCTTTAACAATTGAATACCCTGCTTCGTCTACCTCAATTTCCATTGGGGAAGGAGTCGTTTTATCCGGATATTCCATTGTAACCTTGATTTCTCCCGATTTTTTATCCGCTATATCTTCTTTATAGTATTTGTGTGCTTGCTGATGTGGCGGCTGATAAGTATCCCCCGAAGGGATTACGTCACTTGGTGAAATCAAAAGGCAATTGTTGCGGCCTTGAGTTTCAAGCAGCCATTTGACTTGGTCAACAGGAGTGGTTTTATCTTTACCTTTCTCCGCACAGTTCAGTGCTTTGTAACTGCAGTGGTGACAGAGATGAAAAATATCCCATACTAAACGATCCTCATTTTTATGATACTTTGTTACCTTCACAATATCACGAAGATTATCTGAGTCGGCATCCGCACCAAGAAGAAATTTAGTTTCCGCAATATTTCCAAATGTTGCCTGTGCAAACACGGAGCAGGTATTTCTGTCCACTACATTAACGTCATCGACATGGCCCTTGAATGGCGAATGAATAAAAAATTCAATCCCTTCCTTGTCCTTTGACCAACCGGGAACAAGTTTTCCTGCATCAACAATCAAATGTTCTACCTCACTAAAGACGACACCTTGTTGTTCGACCCACTCTTTCAAAGCATCGGGCTTGGAAAATACTTTAATTGATTTCTTCTGAGTAAGAAATCGATACTTAGCTTCACACTTGAGAATTCTGGCATCTTCACAGTAGTTGTCCTCACTCTCAAGAAATATGGCAGCCGGAGCCCAAAGTTCATTGATTTTTTTTCTTTTCCCTTCCTGATATTTGGTGGCATGTTCCAGATAAAAGTAGGAACTCATTCCTTTCACATGATCCAGATCTGCATGTGTAAAGCAGACCACATCGAAGTAATCTTTCGCAACACGCTTGTTCATTTCTGCCACTAAGTCACACTGCTTTTCGCCTTGCATATTTGCAAAGTCCCACAGTATATTCTTGCCATTGCCCAATCTGATCAGAGTTGTATCGGCATTACCAAGATTAAAAAATGTAATTTTTGATTTCATTGATTGTTTAATTGATGGTTAAGGTTTTTATTTTGTTGATGCTCCAAATGCAAATCCGGCCAGTAAACACAAAAATGCGATTACCAGTAAATTTTTAAATTCAAAATGGTTTTTCGTTTCATTCAGTACTTGCTTCAGCGGTGTAGCAATACCAATACTTTCGTCATACTTTCTTCGTTCTTCCGGATCGAGTAAGCACTTTTTTACTTCGTTCAACATCTGAAACAATTTTGTGGCAGACCCAGATCCGCACTGTTTGTCAGGGTGAAATTTTAAGGCAGCCATTTTATAAGCTGCCTTTATTTCCTCCGTTGTAGCAGTAGGGTCTACTTCCAAAAACAAATAGTAATTCAGGTAATCTTTTTTCATGTTCTTTATAATTAGTATTTTGTGATTGATAATTCCGGTCAATCATTTTACCGCCTACCCAATGGAATGCTGAGTTAAGTTCACATCGAATTACTCTGAAAACAGGTTAGGTGTTAAGCGACAAGATTTAATCACTCAAAAGAAACGCAGATGGTTAGACCACAATCAAAATTATTCTGGACCCTTCTTCTCAATTATCATGCCACCATGGCTAATTAAATGCCAAATTGCGTAGACGTACCGTAATCAAATCAATTTTATTGGTGTCAGAATGACATTAATTGTCATTATTCTGCGCTTATGGCGTATTCAGGAACTTTTGTCAGCTTTTGCCGTAGTAATAATCGAAAAGATGCGGAAATACCGCGCAAACATCGCATCTTTGCACGTAATACTATGCTAATACGCTTCAAAGTTGGGAATTACCTTTCATTCAAGGAAGAAACCACTTTCTCCCTTGTTTCAGAAAGTCTGCGAGAAAAATCTGTAACCAACACATTTGATATTCCGGTCGGCGACCTTAATATCCTAAAATCAATCGCACTGTTTGGTCCAAATGGCAGCGGAAAGTCAAACTTATTAAAGGCTATTGAGTTCGTTGTTTTTTTTATTCAGAACAGCCAGAAAGAAATGCAAGCTGAAGAAGAAATCTCCATTATGCCTTTCAAGTTAAGCACACAGACAGAAGGCAAACCCTCTTTTTTTGAAATTGAAATATTGGTACATGATTTTATTTACAGGTATGGCTTTACTGCAACAAGAGAATGCATTGAGTCAGAATGGTTATTTTATTCAAAAAAATTTAAAGAATATCAGTTATTCAAAAGAGAAAAAAATAAATTTATTGTTGATCCTAAATTCCCCGAGGGCCATGATATTGAAGGAAAGACTAGACCGAATGCGCTTTTTTTGTCTGCTGTCGCACAATGGAACGGACGCATCGCAACATCTATCATTGAAACGCTAAAGAAGTTCAAGTTCTTTAACGATGTACTTGATTTTCGCGACTCTTCATATACTACTGAATTGTATTCTGATTCTGAATATAAAAATGCAATTTTCGAGTTCCTAAAATCAGCTGATCTTGGAATTACCGATATCAAGATAGAACAATCAGAAATTAGTAATGAACTTTTTCAGATGATTTCACCTCAGGTAAAAAAACAATTTCATCTGAAAAAATTTCTTGAAATCAAGTCAGTTAAAACTGCCCATGCTAAATTTGATGATCACAATAATCAGGTTGAAGATGTTTATCTAGACTTAATGAAGGAGGAATCTTTAGGAACTCAGAAAATCTATTCTCTTGCAGGGCCGATAGTTGATGCACTACGAAATGGGAAGGTATTAATAATAGATGAATTTACCGCACGCTTACATCCGCTACTCTGCCAATTTATAATTAAAAAATTCAATTCAACTGACTACAACGCCAGTAATGCCCAATTGATTTTTGCTTCACATAATTTTGGATTAATGGAAAGGGCATTATTTAGAAGTGACCAATTAATTCTCACTGAAAAGAATAAACAAAATGCAACTGTCTTAACTTCTTTCTATCATCATAAAATAAGGCACGATGCGTCATTTAGAGGTAAATATTTCAGTGGAAGCTTTGGTGCAAAACCAAATATCACTGATGACAAACAAGGTGATCAATTGGGTTTATTTGAAAGCTAAACTGCAAATATTTTAGAATAATGAATTACATGTTTAACAAAGAGGATTGCTCAAATAAGAAACGATACCAACCACAATTAATTCTTAATGGGGATTTTTAATCTCGAAATATTTTCTTGCAATCATATCTGTACTTACTAATTTTAATTTATTCATAATCCCAAACAATTTTACTCCTCGCATATCGCCAATTATAATTGTAACGGTATTAAAAATTCCATAATTTGTAAGAGGCAACACTAAACTTAAAGAGTTCGAAATATTTTTAACAACAAGCACAAGTTCAAAATAATACTCTCCAACTTTTATACAATTCTCAGTAATTTTATCTATGATAGTAAGACAGATAGAGCCGGGCGAAAAGTCATGTGGAGAATGAAGCTGTTTAACATAGGAATTTTTTTTTGTTAGATAGTTATCCAACTCATCTCCAAAGTAGTGCGCAGTCGTGTTTTTCATGAGAATAGTTTTTAGCCTTTATACACTATTTATTCTACAAGTCAAACTATAATTCAATTTGACATCCTTTACTAGTCGACTCCTTGTCAAATCCCAAAAAAATTGCCAAGTCTCAAGATCACATAAGATCAGAAACCCGGCATCAGTTGCTACAAATTTTTTGAATTAAAAGAAATTCACTAAACTTGCGTTCAAATCGGAGTGGTATATAATCACTCCAAGTAGGATCTGCCTTTAGTTTCCTGCTTAAATAATTATCTCGTTGATGCGAGGTATAAGAAATGGCGTAACGGGTTCCAACCCCTTTCCGCCATTATTTTTTATATCTTTTAATACTTTGGATATAAGACATAGTACAGGGCAAAATAAAAATTCAATCTAATACTTGAAGTTATAAATTGTTAGTAACTTTTTTAATTTATTAAATTGATTTAGCTGCACAGCTTAACTTTTAGTTGCCTAAATTTTCCCGTTTATCACCCGCAAAAAACATCCCCATTTCCAGATGATAGAATGAATTGTTTCAATCCCCGACCCGGATTCAAAAAGTTTTATCGGCAAATCCGCATTGGAATAATTTCCGGAATTCCAACCTTCTTTTTGAATTCCTCCAATGGTGATGCAGGTGGAGGATTTTCTAAACGTCCAGAAAATGCAGACAAATCTCCTTGCTTCAAAACTTACCTAAATCGAAGTTACTTACTCGTTTAAAGTTAAGTCTACAGATCGCCACAAAATCGTTTCAAGCAAAGATGCCGATGAATTCTTCCGAGTTACTTGTAGACACGAAATTGTATCGACTATCTCAATAAATTATTCAAGCCGACCTCTTATTTTTTCCGACAAAATATTTTATTTCAGAAAAACCTTTTGCAATAGCCGCCATTATTCTATGATTACCATCTTTTATTTTTTTATCCAGAGTTAATTCAATTGGATATCTAGGTAATTTCTTACTAGATAAGCCGTTCTTTTTATATGAAATATACGGTCATATTCTCTAAGCTTTGTATCCTTTTCATCTTTCTCCAAATTACTCAAACTTTCAAAAAAATTCCTGAATTCCATTTGAACTTCATCAGATTGAAAAGATCGCTTTTCCAAGAGATCTTTTGTTTCAAAATTTACAATATCATCCTTACCAAATGGGACAATTGTTGTATCCGTCCAATTTGAATAAAAACTATAGATCGAACTTAACTCTTCAATGGTGCCAAAGTCATTTGGATTGGCGATAAATATTTGCATTTCACTTTTCATATTCGCAAATTTCTGAGATTATAAAAGAAAAAGTTAATTTCCGCCATGAGTATCATTTTGAATTTCGCTTCTCCTGTTGCTTTGAGTCTTCATCATTTTTGAAAATCAGTTTTGTCTGCATCTTATCAGCATCTTGTTTTTGTCGGTATTGTTTTCCTTCCGATGTTTCAATTGGCCTATCGTGTTCAAAATACTTATTAACTCTCAAAATGTTGTAGTTTGTAATTTGCACAACTGCCTCGTTGTTAATCTTACTTTCAATTTCTAATAAGCAATTTATTGATGAGCCATTCTTAAATTCGACTTGCCCAGTTTGTACTAAGGTTTTAAACTCACTAGATTTCATATTGAAAGAAATTATTTCGCCATTATAAAGCCCTCTCCATTTAAAATTCCCTTTTTTTAGAACTGGAGAAATAATTTCAATTTCAATATCGTTAATTTCCTTTGGTTCAAGAACATCAGAAACGACAATATAATTTTTGAAATTTTTACGCTCAATAAAATGTTCTCCAGAAATACGGTTTTTTACTCCATCTTCAATTACAATTGAAATTTGATTCACTTTTGGATAGTCCTCTAAAGTTTCGAAAAAATTTGAGCGCCTTTTAACCAAAACATGACTCTGATTCAACTGCTGACGCTTAATTTCTGTATCCGTTTTTAAATTTTTAATTTCCTCCTTTAGCTTTTCTTTTTCCAAATCCTTGAGTTCCTTGTCTTCAAAGAAATGTTCAATTACCTTTTCAGTTGCTTTTGTAATAGTTGTAGTAATCGGTGTTATGAGAATGCCTGTAACCAATGCTGTAATAATTGCAGTGGTAATCGTGGCTGATTTTTTTTCAGATTTGGATACTAGCTTGAATATTCTCCTTAATCCACCATCCTCGAAAGGCTCAGTTTCGATGACCATTTCAGAATCAAAAACAGCTGCAACTTCTTTTACAATGGCCAAAAACTCATATTCACACTTATTTTGAACTACTGCATTCATTGAATGTGACTTATCGATAAACCAATAATGCAATTCTAAGGTGCTCGCATTCAACAATGACAATTTAAGATGTTCCATTTTCTGAATTCAAGAAGTTAAAAAAAAATACTTTCAGGTTTCTTCATTCTTTAGTTTTCAAAGCCAAAATACAATTTATGTTTTTTTGTCTCCAAGATTTCATTGTTGCTTCGAAATGGCAAGCACTTTTATAATTTATCTTCCCAAAGTAAATGAAATTAACAATGATTTCAATATAAAAATTCAATTTAAACTGTATTTTCGTCTATTTCTCAAACGCAAAACAGTAGCAACTTTTTTGAATGCTTGTCAGAACTCTTTGCCAATCCCTGTCCTGAATTCAAAAAGCTTCCTTGGCATATCCTCATTTTCAAAAAGCAATTCCGGTATTCAAATCTTCTTTTTGAATTCTGTCAACGTACCTGTAAGTAGGGCGTTTTCTAAAGGACTGGAAAATGCATTCAACTCCCCTTACTTCAAAACTAGCCCAAATCAAAGTTATTTACTCGGTTTTTTATGTAAGATGAAAAACAAATTTCTTGATTTTTAGTAAGAATTAAAGAAAAACTAAAATGAAAACTATCAACACTGGTGTTCAAGAATTTTTAAACCATTGTAAATTTGAAAAGAACCTAAGCCCTAAAACAATCCAAGCATACTCAATAGACTTGAATCAATTTACAAGCTTCCTAGCCACTTATAGTTTTAGATTGGAGATTGACTTGATTTCAAAAATTGAAATCCGGGGTTATCTCGAATTCATATCCAGTTTAAAACCGAAATCGATTAAAAGAAAAATTGCAACGACTAAAGCATTCTTCAATTTTTTGGAATACGAGGATCAAATTGTACTCAGTCCATTCCGAAAAATGAAAATCAAAATTAAAGAACCCAAGGTGCTGCCGAAAGTAATGGACAATAAAGAAATTCGAAAGATTCTTCTAAGTGCCTACAAACTAAATTCCGCAAATATTTTGAAAAATCAGTTGTCAAATAATGCCGACCTAAGAAACATTGTTGTGATTGAGTTGCTTTTTGCTACCGGTGCACGAGTTTCTGAAATTGCAAA
This sequence comes from Flavobacterium sp., assembly GCA_043733645.1. Classification (GTDB taxonomy): domain Bacteria; phylum Bacteroidota; class Bacteroidia; order Flavobacteriales; family Flavobacteriaceae; genus Flavobacterium. The sequence goes on from JAYTGH010000353.1 coordinate 9,073, forward strand.
TTTGAAGTGCACTAATATTGAAATTAATACTGGTGCAGTAAAATTTATCGGTAAAGGTAACAGAGAGCGTGTTATCCATATTTGCAATAGAGAAACTTTACTGGCAATACGAACATACAAGGAATTATACAAAGAGAAAATTGAGAATTCCGGCGATTTTTTTCTGATCAATCGATTTGGCAATAAACTTTCTGATCAATCAATAAGGACCATAGTTAAAAATCTAAGTATTTCTGCCGGAGTAACCAAACATGTTACACCCCATGTGTTTCGTCATTCTTTTGCTACACTTCTTCTCGAAAATGACGTTGATATTAAATACATACAAGCAATGCTAGGTCATAGTTCGATAATGACCACTCAGATTTATACCCATGTAAACCAGAAAAAGCAAAAACAGATTTTAAATCTTAAACATCCAAGAAAAGATATGACTATGACAGATGCATGAATAAAGGATAACTAAAGATTATCAATGAAAAGCACATACGAATTAATAAGGTGGAAATCACCAAAGTCTCCAGATTTTGTAAAGGCTTTGAAATTGTATTCTGACAATATTGAACCAGCATACAGAACTGACACCAATGAAATTACCTATTGGCTTGAGAGATTCGAAAAAAAATTTGGCGACCCTTTTTATATACTAGGCCTTTATTACAACAGTCTGCTAATTGGATTTTCCGAGCTTGCTTTCTTTAGAGAAGAAAAGTTTATTCAAATCGATTATTTGGTGATAGATCAGAAGTTCAGGAAAAATAATTCATTCTACGAATTTTTAGATAAAATTTCATCTTTTTTAAGTCAGGAAAATTTGATCTATGATTATATTATTTGCGAGGTTGGATGCTATTTTGAAGGGAATGAGCCGACTGAGAATTCGAAGGCATTAATTCGATTGTTAAAGATGTCTCATTTCGGAGTACTAAAAAGTGCGTATTACGCACCAAGGCTCGGAAAGAACAATTATGAGAGTCAAACGAGAGCAGTCCTCATGATGTACTCTGCCGTTGAAGTCAAGCAAATCAAAACAGAGACTTATTTAAAAATAATCCAAACGATTTATTTTAAGTATTATGAGAGATGGTACTTTGATTTTTTTTTAGAAAAGGAGCGAACTGAATATAAGACGTTGCTAAATAACCTATTTGAAAAGATAAAAAAGTCGATTGGAAATAAGGATTACATAGAGATAAATGGTTACAACAATTTACTACCATTAAACCCTACCGATTTTGCTGAAATAAAAGGACGAAAAATGATTAAAGTTTTATCCTTCGCAATAATCTTTATTGTCTCAATTTTTGTTTTTGGATCATTGGTACTTCTTATTAAGAAATACTTTGATATTGATATTGAAAATCAAACGGCGATTTTAACAATTGCAATCATTGCCGCATCTGGGATAACATCATTTATTTTTGGGAATCGTTCAAACCTATCAAGAAAAATATTAGACAAGTTAATTGATATGCTATAAAATAAAGCTGCAATTTTTAAGTTTTAATAAGTACTATCCTTTTAAATAAAAGAATAGTATTTGAGCTGAATCTATTTAAGTACGGAATATAAGAACAAATTTTATCAAGTTTTCTAAATCTTGAGGAAAATTTTTCGTTTCCAGAAAGTCTGTAAATTAGCGGAGATAAAATATGACATCGTTTATATTTCTCGAGTTCGAATCCATACAACAACGCAAGTTCTTTAATATATGATTCAGAGAAATACCAAATTTTTTCTGAGCTGTTGTTATAGAATGTTTCAACTATTGTTGCATTGCTATTAAATGATGCTTTTCCTATCAACTCTAATGTATGACTATTCTCAAATTCGAGAATCAAGTAGCCATCCTTTGTAAGCACTCGTGATAGCTCGCGAAAAACAACTATTGGATCGCAGTAGTTGATTACACTTCCAACACATATAATTAAATTGAATTGAGCTTCGCTAACTGGAATATTGTGTATATCTGCAACTATTGAATTTGGCAGATGCGAAATTCTGGCACTTGCTATATCAATGTGAAGTATCTTGCTTTCGTCAATTCCATAACTATATCCAGCAGAACCTGCATTGAGAATTCTGTTCGAATTTACACCGCTATTTTTTTTAATAAAATTTTGGATGAATCCTGAAATCATTCGCTTAGTCCACATATGCCAAGTGTCCTTCTCATTCCAAATTGTACTTAGCTTATTATACCGCTCAGCAACTTCATTCAGGTTTATCTGATCCATTGATAATCTTTAGTTATCCTTTATTAAGCACAAATATAGAATTTAATCTCGACGCAACTTTCATATAAAGTGACAAAAGCATCCTTGCTTAATGGGATTTCTGTTGATAGTATTAAAACTATGTGGATTATTCTAGCAGTTGGAGCATCAATATTTTGGGGATTAACCTATGCAATCGACGAGCAAATTTTCAAGCATATTTCGGTTCAAACCTCTCTGGGTATCTCATGCTTTATCGCTTCGGTAACAATGCTTATTGTCTCTTATCTTAACAATAATCTGAAGCTTGATTTATTGACAATTACCTCGTCTAATAAAACACAATTTTTAATTTTAGGGGGTACTTTTACTTTTATAGTTGCTGAACTATTGATCGGATTAGCTATCACTCAAAGAAGTGCGACTCTCGCAGGATTAATTGAAATTTCATATCCTATTTTTGTTGCCTTGTTTTCTTTTATTCTTTTTAAAACAGGCAGAATTAGTCTTTCAATTATAATTGGCGGATTGCTAATTTACACAGGGGTTTCTGTGATTTATCTATTCAACAAATAAAATTTGTAGAAATATTTTAAACTAGCAATTGAATAAGAGAACCCACACCCACATTCTCTCCCGTTTATCATCCGCAAAAAAGCATCTCCTTTCAGGATGATTGAATGAAATTATCCAATCCCCGTCCCGGATTCAAAAAGCTTTCTCGGCATATCCTCATTGGAAAAAATTCCGGTATTCCAATCTTCTTTTTGAATTCCTTCAATGTAGTTGCAAGTGGGGCGTATTCTAAACGTCCAGAAAATGCAGACAAATCTCCTTACTTCAAAACTTGCCGAAATCAAAGTCACCTACTCGTTTAAGGTTAAGTATTCAGATCGACACAAAATCACTTCTAGTCAAGATGCCGTTGGTCTCTTGCGAACAATTTGGAGTCACGAGCTTGAATTACGTGAAGAATGCTATATACTACTACTCAACAGAGCAAATCACGTCCTAGGCTGGTACAGAGCCTCACAAGGTGGTATTTCAGGAACAGTCATCGATCCGAAGCTTGTCTTTGGGATAGCTCTCAAGTGCAATGCCTGTGGTGTCATTCTTGCCCACAACCACCCCTCAGGCAATACGCAACCAAGTGCAGCCGATATAAAACTCACGAAACAACTTGTCGAAGGTGGAAGACTACTTGAAATATCAGTACTCGATCATGTGATCGTAACAACTGAAAGTCATCATTCGTTCGCCGATGAAGGTCAACTCTAAGGCTAACCCAGAAATTCCCACTCACCAAAATGCATATAGCAAGATAGCGTGTGGACGGTCAACTTTCGTTTTCCGCCACACGCTATCTTGCGGGGAACACATTTCCCCGAACCCCTTTGAAAGTATTAATTCAGGAGTAGAATTATCAAGTTAGATCTTCGTAACTTTTAAATTCTATGGAATAAATTGTCATAAAAAGCAAAGCAGCAAAATAGTTGCAAGTGCTTTTATTGCGACCAAACCCTTCTTCACCTTTTTACTCAAGAATAATTTGAAAGCAGGGTTTTATTGATCTGCAATTATTATCATTCAGTTTTCCAATCACCCCCTACGCACAAACTTCCGTTGAATCTTTTTATTTTCTGTAGTGATTGAAACATAGTACACCCCACTAACTAACGTTGAAACATTGAAATGCAAATATTCATTCTT
>JAYTGH010000354.1:0-1691 GCA_043733645.1 Flavobacterium sp.
GTAAGTACAGTATGGTTTATAAAAGTTGCTTTAGAATAATCTAAATCGGCTTTAGATTTACAACCACTACACAGTATCATTACTGCAATAAAAATCAAAAATGGGGTTCGTTTGTTATTCATCATAATTATTTAGTTTAGGATATTTATAGGATTCTTTGATACAGTGGCTCTTTTTAATCTATCATTAATGGCTCTTCCTAACTGATTATCAGGAAACTTTTCGGCTATAATTACATCTAGATTCAAAGCATCTAATCGGTGTAATGCTGCATATAAATGTGAGGCTGCTTCATTTAAATTACCATCAATAGAAAGTACTTCCTGATGTATTATGCTTTCGTCATTAATTTTTGAATTAAAAAGCAATAGACCAACTCTTTTACCTTTATAAAAATTAACAACATCATTTAAATCTGTGGTAACAATAGTTTTGGTTTGTGGAGCATAATGTCTTTTCAACATTCCTGGTGCGCTTGGATTTTGTTCTTCAAAATTTTTTATGGTAATTGGGCCAATTTCATTTTCTATTTCTTCAATAGCAATAGAGCCCAATCGATATAAAACAGCAACTTCATTTTCGAATCCAATAATGGTAGATTCTATTCCTTTTTCACAATTTCCACCATCAAGTATAAACGGAACTTTATTACCCAATTGTTTTTGAACATGTTCCGCCGATGTTGGACTGATAGAGCCAAACGGATTGGCACTTGGTGCAGCCAACGGAAAATCTAATTGATTTAAAAGTTCTAATGCAATTGAATGTGCTGGAACACGAACACCTACAGTATCTTTACCAGCTGTTACTATGTTAGGAATATTTTCCTTTTTAGGTAAAACTAAAGTTAATGCTCCGGGCCAAAAATGTTTGGCTAATTTCATTGCTTTATCGGGAATATTTGAAGCTACTTTTTCTAAATCATCAATTGATTTTATATGAACTATTAATGGATTGAATGCGGGTCTTTGTTTTATTTCAAATATTTGGCGGACTGCATTTTCATCAAAAGCATTTGCAGCTAATCCGTAAACTGTTTCGGTAGGAATAGCAACTACTTTTCCTTCGTTTAATAAAATAGCCGCTTTTTTGATTTCTTCTTTCATTTGTTATGGATTACAATAATTACAATACATTGGGTCTTCCGTTTTTTTGTCATTTGGATACATTTTCTCCAATTCAAAATGGCATTTTTGACATTGATAAATATGTGATTTAGTTGAATTTGTTGGTGAATTGCACCACTCACAGGGCAAACCTGATTTGATATTTACTACTCCAAAACCTGGTGTATTGCATTGAGGACAAAGAGATTTAATTTTTTCTACAAGTTTTACAGTAGCAGTCTCTATAACTTTCATGCGTGTTGGGTTGTACATGGCACGCATATCGGTTTCTGCAACAATTTGGGAACTATTAGCCGATAGTTTGTTATAGCTTTCTTCTAATAATTCCCAGGATTGAATTCCTTTTACAAGGGAAGAAACTTCCTTATCAGCATTTTTTAAAATTACTGCATGTTCAGGAAATCCAACTCTATTTACTAAATCAACCAAATTTTGAAAACATCTTATAGTTGTTGCATTAAAGTTGGTATCAAGACTTAATTCTCGTACTATTATTTCTAAATTATTTTTTTTGTCTATAAATAGTAGAAACTCATCATCAGCATGAGCCATAAATAGGGTTGG
>JAYTGH010000355.1:0-5028 GCA_043733645.1 Flavobacterium sp.
TTACCGTTGTTAAATCCTATTTTTTAGGAAGTCATTACCTGATTGAAGGAAATCACAATGATAAAACAATATTTTTCGAAAGTGAAAATGAAATTCTAATAGGAATCAAAATCCATTTAAAAAAGAAGCCCTAAAATTCTTCAGGGCTTCTTTTTTCTATTCTCTATATTCTATTTTTTCAAAACTAATTCTTCAAATACTTTTCAAGGAATTGATCTTGTTCCCAAAGCAAATGCAGAATGTTTTCTTTAGCCACATAACTATGCGCTTCTTTTGGCAATAATACCAATCGAACAGGCGCACCCAAATTTTTCAAAGCCTGGAAATACCGTTCCGATTGTAACGTAAATGTCCCCGGATTATTATCAGCATCGCCATGAACCAGAAGCAAAGGCGTTTTCATTTTATCAGCATTCATAAAAGGCGACATTTCATTATATATGGCCGGAATATCCCAATAATTTCGTTGTTCACTTTGGAACCCAAATGGTGTTAATGTTCTGTTATAAGCGCCACTTCTTGCAATTCCGCAGGCAAATAAATTAGAATGTGTCAATAAATTGGCTGTCATAAAGGCGCCGTACGAATGTCCGCCAATGGCACATTTTTTTCTGTTGATGTACCCTAATTTATCAACAGCATCAATAGCAGCCGCAGCATCATCAACCAATTGTGTCATGAACGTATCGTTTGGCTCGGTTGTTCCTTCGCCAATAATTGGAAACGAAGCATCATCGAGTACAGCATAACCCTTCGTTACCCAATACACAAACGAACCATAATAAGGAAACGTAAACTCATTTGGATTCTGCTTGTTTTGTCCGGCTGAGTTTTTATCTTTAAATTCTTCGGGGTAAGCCCAAATCAATAAAGGCAATTTTTCTGTTTTCTTAGTTCGGTCGTAACCATCAGGTAAATAAAGCGTTCCCGATAAGTCAACACCATCTTTACGTTTGTATTTGATTACTTCTTTGTACACATTTTTAATGCTTTCAAAAGGATTTTTGAAACTCGTAAGCTGCGTTAACTTCTTCGATTTTAAATTTCTGAAATAATAGTTTGGAAACTCATTTTTAGATTGAATTTGAACCAAAACATCTCCTTTTTTGAAATCTTCAATCGATAACAACTCTTCTTTTTTGTCTTTGAAATCTGAAGTATAAAGGCGTTTTGATTTTAAAGTGTTCAAGTTATATTCATCTATAAACGGAAACTGACCTTCTTTTGTAAATCCGTCGCCAATTAAGTAAGCATTGTTGTTTTCGATAGCCAAAACATAACGATTGTACTCATTTCTTTTGGTTTCAAAGTTCCCTGGGTCAGAATATATGTCCTGCGAATTTCTGTCTGAAATGATTTTTGGCGCTTGGCTAGGATTCGACGGATTGATTAGATAAGTCTTTGTATTTCTGGTATCATACCATTCATCCGTTGCAATAGCAGTAGTTTCATTTCCCCAAATTACACCATTAAAACGTTGCTGCGTTTTTAATAACGACTTTGGTTCACTTGGAAATGGTGCATCCCAAGAGAAAAGTTCATCTCTGTAATCTGCTTTTTGAGCTTGGTCACCTTCATCAAGTGCTACAACATAAGCTAGTGTTGCTGGTTTGTCAGCTCTCCAGCTCATGTCTCTTTTTCCTTTTCTCACCGATGAAAAACCTTTTGGAATTACTTCGTTTAGCGGAACATCATTTACAGTTTTCACTTCTTTTCCGGCTGAATCATAAACTACAGTTTTTAGAGGAAAACGGCTGTAAGGAACGATATAGGAAAATGGTTTTTGTATTGTAGTAATCATCACATAATTGCCATCAGGAGAAATACTTTCGCCCGCATATAAATCACTTACTTTGAAAAAATCTAGTTTCCCAGACAGTGATACTTTGTATAATTCAGAAGACATTAAGGTCACAAAATTGGTTTCGTCGGTTTTGTTTTTTAACAAATCAGGATAGGTTCTGTTTTGCGATTTTGAACCGTCGCTTGAGGAAACTGTTGGGCCTTTTGGTAAATCTTTTTTACTGTCAATTAAAGCCGGACGATTTTTAGGAATTATGTTAACCAATAAAGTTTCATTGTCTTTCATCCAATTATAAGGACTTCCCAGATTGGCATTCAAATTGGCAGTAGTAAGTCTTTTGGCGGAAGCCGAAACCACATCGATAACCCACAGTTCAACTCCTGTAGCGACAGTATTGGTAAAAGCGATTTTCTTTTCGTTTGGCGACCAACTTATGTTGGTAATTTTAGGGTTTTCGGGTAAACCTGTGATTTGGGTTTCCACTTTGTCGTTAATTTTTCTAATTTTCAGGTTCTTGATATAGGTAACTGAACTCGAAATATTCGTGATTGGATTGATACGCAAACCACCCAAACGCATTTCTTCCTGATTCAAATCATCTAGCGTTTTATAAGTGTTTCGATAAGTAAAAAGGATGTATTCTTTTTTAGAATCCATACTAACACTTGGAGCTCTTTCATAATCTGCTAAAGCTAAAATAGTGGCAGAAGGTTTTTGATAGGTAAGGTTTTCTTGTGCCACAGCTATAGTTGCTGAAAAGCAAAAAATAAGTAAAAGTAAAATGCGGTTTCTCATAAGGACGAATTTAGATTTTTGATAGGTCTAATTTACGAAGTAGTTGTTACATTTTATTAAATTCTAAAATAAAATCGTTCCCATTTAAAAATGTTTAATTTTGTTTATCGAATTTTGATAATTTAATAAAGAAAACATGTTTCAATCGAAAATATCAGGCTTAGGATTTTATGTTCCCGATAATGTTGTTACCAATGACGACTTGTCTAAAATAATGGATACCAATGACGAATGGATCCAGGAAAGAACCGGAATTCAGGAAAGACGGCACATTGTTCGCGGCCAAGATACGACAACTTCAATGGGCGTAAAAGCTGCAAAAATAGCTATTGAACGTTCCGGTGTTTTAAATGATGATATAGATTTTATAGTATTTGCTACGATTTCTCCTGATTATTATTTTCCCGGACCAGGTGTCGCCTTGCAAAAAGAATTGGGCTTGAAAACCGTTGGAGCTTTAGATGTTCGTAATCAATGTTCGGGTTTTGTGTATGCGCTTTCTGTTGCAGATCAATTTATTAAAACCGGAATGTATAAAAACATTTTGGTTGTTGCTTCCGAAGTGCAATCTTTAGGATTAGACATGACTGATCGCGGTCGTAGTGTTTCAGTTATTTTTGGGGATGGAGCAGGAGCGGTGGTTTTGAGTAGAAGCGATGATGATAGCGGAATTCTTTCCACACATCTACATTCAGAAGGAGAACACGCCAAAGAATTAGCAGTTTTAGCGCCGGGAATGGGCGGAAGATGGGTTACTGATATTTTGGCAGAAAACAATCCGGATGATGAGAGTTATTTTCCTTATATGAATGGGCAATTTGTTTTCAAACATGCTGTAGTTCGTTTTAGCGAAGTAATAAATGAAGGTTTACAAACCAATAATTTACAGGTTTCGGATATTGATATGTTGATTCCGCATCAGGCGAATTTGAGAATTTCGCAGTTTATTCAGAAGAAATTTGGTTTGAGCGATGATAAGGTTTTTAATAACATTCAAAAATATGGCAACACAACGGCAGCTTCAATTCCGATTGCGTTAACCGAAGCTTGGGAACAAGGAAAAATAAAGAAAGGTGATACGATTGTCTTGGCTGCTTTTGGTAGCGGATTTACTTGGGCAAGTGCTATAATAAAATTATGAATTATGAATTATGAAGAGATAAACTCCCCAAACACAGTAAAATATTGTAAATAGCCCCGATAGTAGTGGCTACCATGTAGCGCGGATAGCGGGAGGATGTGTGCTGAATAATGAAGTGCTGTGCTCCTCAAACTTAAAATAGAAAAAACCATCTCGATTTCAGGGATGGATTTTTCATTATAACTAAATTCAATTCAATATTTTTACATCATACCGCCACTTCCTTGGGTTTGGTTGTTATCTCTTTGTTTTCTTTGTATGGCACTGTTTTTACCACCACCAAAGCGGTAATTAAACCCTAAATAGACACTTCTGCTTTCCCAATAAAAGGCACCTTCTTGTTTGTAAGGCAATGTTCCGTCGAAGCTGAAATTCATAGTATCAAAAATATCACTTGCTCGCGCACTGATGGTTCCGCTACCTTTTAATATATTATAGCTCGCTCCGATATCGATTTTGTACATACTTTTTCTCAAAAATTGTAGTCCTTGTTCTTGCCCGCGATACATTCCGAAAAGTTGGAAACGCAGGTTTTTAGTAGCTTTGAACGTGTTGTTGATTCTTCCGTTGAAAACAGAAACATCTTTTTCAACGAATTGAGAAGTCACGGTTCCTCTTATTTTTTTGAAATAAATATCGGTTCCGATATTGGTGCTCCACCATTTGGTAAAATCTAAATTTGCCGAAATTTCAGCGCCATAAGAATTATTATCTTTAAAGTTGGCGTAAGACAAAATATTTCTGTTGTTGTCATTTGGATCAATTTCTACTAAACGCGTGATTTCGTTCGTAATCATTCGGTAAAACACGACACTTGAGATAGAACCAATTTTGGTTTTGCGGGTATAATTCAATTCAAATGAATTGGTAAATTGTGGTTTCAAATATGGATTTCCAACCGAAGTAACTGTTGGAGTGCTCCATTCTCTGATGGGATTTACCTGTCCTATGCTTGGTCTGTCAACTCTTCGCGAATAATTGAAATTAAAGGAGTTGTTATCCGAAAGTTTATACGACAAATAACCGCTTGGATATACAGTATTTATTTTATCATTAAAAGTGCCGGTAATGATTTCCGTAGTGTTTCCGTTTCCGTTACTGTCTTCAGTATCAACCGCATTAAACTTGGCATCGGCGGTGTAATTTTCGAAACGCGCACCGACTTGATAACCCCATTTTGTCCATTGTTTGCCGTAAGTTGCATAAGCCGAATGAATTTTTCTTTCATAATGAAAATCAGAATTGAAGCTTTGATTCTTATCGAAATTATTGTTGGTATTCTCTATTC
>JAYTGH010000356.1:0-5013 GCA_043733645.1 Flavobacterium sp.
CTACAAAAGCTTTTTCCTGAAGTCTTGGATTATTCATAAATCCGGTACTGTCTTTTATACCAATCGATTTTAATGTTTCTTTTCCAAATTGGTATTTTCCCATATAGCCTAAAGAATTTATTTTGTTATAGTTGGATTGAGACTCCTTATGAGCAATAGCGTCTTTAAAGCCAATAAAATATCTTCCGGTAAACGGAATTTTTAATTTAAAATAATCGATGCTGTTTTGAGAAGGAAAGACATAAGATTGTCCTTCGTTTTCATCAGCAAATAAGAAGTTACTGATTTGGGAATTGTAAGATTTAAAACCTGAGCTTATAAAAGCTACAGTTAGTAGGATTGTTGTGTAAAAAATTCCTTTTTTTATCATTTAAGGTTATTTCCAAGCGCTGTCACCATCTTGATATTTCCGAGTGCAAATATACAACTTAATTTATAAAATTGAATATCAAGTAGTTAAAAATACAAAAGATGAAATTTGGTTCCACCTGAACCCCTGATTTCAAACGTTGGAGCCGGAATTTTAATAGAATTAAAAACTGTTAAAAGCGTCTTAACAAAATGAGATTTGGTTTCAATTTTTGTCAGATCAACATCAAGACTGACGTAAAATTGACGGTATCTTTTACTTTCTGGAAGAAAAACAGTATTTACCAATTCATCATTCCCAGTAATCATTCCTTCCGCTCCATAACCAATGGCGACATTTAACCATTTTGGAATTTTAGAATATTTTGCAAATGAATAAATATTGGCTGACAACCAATAGGTTTGTCCGTTATAATCTTTTAGAATTTGCTCCTGTATTGAACTTCCTAAAACATTTGGTCTCGCAGAAGCGTAAGGCGTTGTATGAAAAGAAAATTTTGGTACAATTCGTTGTTCCTTCCAAAGCAATTCCTGCGAAACATATAAAGCAGTTCCCGAAATATTAGCGGCAACATCACCTAAAGAAGCACCCCAATTTGCCGAATAACCATCAAAAACCTCAACCGTTGTCATAAAAGCTAAACCTAAAGTTGAGCCATAAATCAATTGGCTCTTCCTACTTGCACCTGACCATTTCAAGGCATTAGTGCCAAAGCTTCCTAAATGATAGGATGAAAAAACATGACCCACTTTATCCATTTGAAGCCATTCGGCATTGTCATTAATAAAATGAAAATTAGAACGAGGATAATCAGCATACCAAAGTTGATTTAAGCCAATCAACGTTGCCGAACCAATAGCCGCTTCTGAAATAACAAGTGTTTTGAGACGCTTTTTATTTAAAGTATCTGAAGGCTTTAGAAAATTTTCAACCGAGTTTTGAGCGACAGCAATTTGGCAACACCAAAAAAACAAAAGTAGAACTAGGCGCTTGGATGCTTTCAAAATTATCTGTTTGTACCTTGTTTATTCAGCCAATCAGCGTATTTCCTCGCGTTCACTTGATGTTGCTCATAAGTGGAAGCAAAAACATGATAGCCAAATTTTTCAACACTTGCACAGAAATAAATATAGTCATGTTTCTCCGCATTCAGAACCGCATCAATCGCGTCAACGTCAGGCATAGCAATTGGTCCCGGAGGTAACCCTATATTTTTATAGGTGTTATAAGGAGAATTAATAAACAAATCGTTATATAAAACGCGTTTGATGATTTGATTAAAATCATTATCACGCAATTTCAAAGCATAAATTACCGTTGGGTCAGCTTGTAAAGCCATCCCTTGATTTAATCTGTTGAGATAAACGCCTGCAATTGTTGGACGTTCGCTTTTCTTCACTGATTCTTTATGAACAATTGATGCCACAGTAATTACTTGAACTGGAGTTAAATTCAAAGCAGTAGCTTTTGCAATTCGTTCTTTTGTCCAGAATCGATTGTATTCATCGAGCATTTTATTTCTGAATTTTTCAGCCGAAATATTCCAATACACTTCATAGGTATTCGGCAAAAACATGGCAAAAACGTTGTCTTTGGTAAAACCGTTTTTTTGAAGAAAAGTAGTATCGCGAAAAGTCGCCAAGAGTTTTGTAGTATCAGGTTCTATTTGAGAACTCAATCTTTCGCAAAGATTTTCTAAACGTTCCTGATTGTTAAATGCCAATTTTACAGGAACATTTCTTCGCATGGCGCCAACCAATTGAAATGCACTCATACCTTTCTTTAGTAAAAATCGTCCGGCTTTTAAATTTTCGGGATACGAACGACGCTTGGCAATAAACTCAAAATCGCCCATGCTTTTTACCAGTGGCGAAAGTAATTTTTCAACATCCTGATAATTGGAACCTGTTGGAACCTCAACATATAGTTCATTTTTTTCAAAATTCGTATCCGAAGTAAAAAACTTTATATAAACAATGGCTATAAATACAAGGAAAATAATCCCTACAATCTTGATAATTTTATTTCTATTCAAAATAGTTTATTTTTTAATTAATTGAAAAACAGCTTCATCATGAAAGGCATTATTGGTAAAATTCCAATCCTTCTTAACACCTATTCTTTCAAATCCAAATGTAGTAAAAAGCGATTCACTTGCTTTATTTTCTGTTCCGATATTTGCATACAATTGGTGTAATTGCAACTGTTCAAAAGCATAATTAATCACCAAATTTAGAGCTTCTTTTCCGAAACCATTATATCTATCGACTTCATCTTGGATGATTATTCCAATTCCTGCTCGTTTATTTTTAGCATCAAAATCGAATAAGTCAATTAATCCAAAGGCTTCAGAATCTCCTTTTTTACAAATAGCCAATCGCAATTGCTTGGCTTCATAAATGTCCTGATGTGCATTTTCGAGATATTGCCGAATCAGGAATTTGCTGTATGGCGTGATAGTATCGCTAACTTCCCAAATATTTTCGTCGTTTTCTATAGCATAGACAAACTCTAAATCTTCTGGTTCAAGTGCGCGTAAATGGATATTTTTTCCTTTTAATGCCATAAAAATTACGAATTAGAAATTACGAATTACGAATTGACTTCTGAATAGAACCAATTATTTTCAAAAGATCTTCTACATCATTTAATAAATCATTAGAGTGCTCTTGTTAAATAATCTGAATCTCTCAAAAGTCTTATCCAATACTTTGTCTCTCTGGTTTCTTTGTAAGCAATTGTTATTTTTGCGAAGAAATCTGCTTTTGATTGACCTCCTATAGATTCTTCGACATTTGCTCCAATTGAAGTTCCACTTCGCAATAATTGCTTTGACAAAACAAATTCTTTTTTTTCTTGAGATAAATATTTATAAACTTTGATAATTTTTAAAGCAAAATCATAGCTTTTTGTTTGAACGATATTTTCAGATTTCATAATTCGTAATTTCTAATTCGTAATTATACCTCTATTTCTCCTTCAAAAACAAAAGTTGCCGGACCTTTCAGAAAAACATTGGTATAAACACTTCCTTCTTTTACAAACGAAACCTCTAGTTCGCCACCTTCAACATCTAACTTTATATGATTGGAATTTGTTTTTCCAAGAGCATTCATCGCAATGGCGGCAGCTGTAGCTCCAGTTCCGCATGAATAAGTTTCATCTTCGACGCCGCGTTCGTATGTCCGCAATTGAAAATGATTAGATTGCTTCGAATCTCGCAATGACAGTTGCTTTACAAAATTCACGTTGCTTCCTTCTTTTCCATACAAATCAGAATAACGGATATTAGTACCAATTCCTTTTACATCATAATTGTCTAAATCATCAACCAACATTACATGATGTGGCGAGCCGGTATTTAGGAAAACATAATCGGATTCAATTTTTACTTCCTCAACATCTTTCATCCCTAGAGAAATAATTCCGTTTTCAAAAACAAATGCCTGATGCAAACCATCGGTTGCCAAAAACGTAGTTTGGTCAGTAATAAGATTCAAACTTTTGGCGAAAGCCACAATACATCTGCCGCCATTGCCGCACATCGAACTTTGATTGCCATCAGAATTGTAATAAACCATACGGAAATCGGTTTCCATATCATTTTCTAATAAAATCAAACCGTCAGCGCCAATTCCGAAGCGTCGATCGCATAATTTTTCGATGCGTTTGACATCAGTTTTCGGAAAGCTGTCTTGACGATTATCAATAAAGATAAAGTCGTTTCCTGTTCCCTCGTATTTATAAAAAGTTAATTTCATCTGTCTTTTTTATTGTTTTTTATGGGTCATATGTAATTCGCAAATAACCTTAACAATACTTTATAAATTTCTGCAATGCTCATTTCATAGTGTGTTTACTACTACAAAGATAGCAAATATTAAGACTGTTTCATACATTTCTCATACACTCCTCATACACTCCTCATACACTTCTCATATACTATCCATACACTATCCATACATTACTCATACACCAAAAGACAAAGTTTAGGATAGTTTATTAAGATTAACTTAAAAATTGTTAAACGAGCGTTAAAGAGTATTTGAGTGAAAATTGATTTTTTTTAATTTTACGTTCAAATGATTTAAAATATTGTTCAAATAATTTAAAAATGTTAATGACTATGAAACGATTATCAAGTTTATTTTTGGTTTCTTTATTGAGTGGCGCAACTACACTTGGTGCTTACAAATTATTTATTGAAGGAAAAAACAATCGCGATTCGATTGTAACAACAGCGCCAAACAACTATGGCAGGAATGTTGGTTTATCAGCAGAAGGAGTTGATTTTACTACTGCCGCAGAAAATACGGTTCACACTGTTGTTCACGTTAAAAATGTTTCTGTAAGAACGGTTTACAATCCGATGATGCAATGGTTTTACGGAAGTAATGGCGGGCAACAACAAGAACAAGTAGGAACTGGTTCTGGTGTTATTATTTCGGAAGATGGTTATATCGTAACCAATAATCACGTGGTAAAAGATGCTACCGAACTTGAAGTTACACTAAACAACAACAAATCATACAAAGCAAAACTTATCGGAACCGATTCTAAAATGGATATTGCTTTGTTAAAAATCAATGCCGATGAAAAATTGCCTTATTCTACGTTTGCCGATTCAGATCAGGTGAAAGTGG
>JAYTGH010000357.1:0-5004 GCA_043733645.1 Flavobacterium sp.
AATTATGAAAACAATAATTATAGAATCGATTGGAGTCTCAAATCTAGGTATTGTAAAGACCTTATAGCCAATAAATGTATCAATGAAAACGTCCACCAAAACAATAAAGCCCGACAGTAAAGGGGAGCGGTTTAAATTTTCATCACTTCCCAGTCCCAAACTGGATAAGGCCTCCATTCCAATTATTCTCTGGAATCTATTCCCAGTTATGGGAGTGGTTTTTTTGGGATGGGAGCCAGAGAGTGTTTTTGTATGTTATGCCCTAGAAACTATTATCGTAGGCTTATTTAATGTATTCCGTATGCTGGTCATTCATTACTATGGGACTCGAGATATAAAACTCCATGATCCAGCAGGTCTTTGGCTGATTCCATTTTTTCTTGTTCATTTTTACGGATTTGTGTTGATACAATTAGTGATATTCTTTGATAATGACTTATTTCAAACCTTGGGAAGTATTATAAATAAGCGCTCGTATCTTACTGCTCTTGGCGCTTTCCTGCTCAATAATACAGTGGACTTTACAAGGGGGTTTATTTTGAATGGAATTTATAATAAGCGTACCATGAGGCAGCAAATGTTTGAGCCCTATCCGCGCGTTTTTGTGCAGCAGTTCGTGGTTTTGTTTGGCGGCTTTCTCTTTAACATAACCGGCAATGGCTATCCTGTGTTGATTGTTTTTGTAGGCATTAAGATATACGTAGATCTGACGTCAACGCAATTAATTAGGCTATTCATAGGCAAACTGAAAATAAAACAAATGGGCTTGCCTAAATTCCCAAACTAAGGCTTCAAGATTTTCATAACAGGCGAATAAACATAGGAGCAGCAGCGAACCAACTTTAAAAAATAGAAAAGATGAAAGATAAAATTTTATTAATAACACTAACATTTTTAATTAATACAATGACTATGGAAGCACAAGTAACAGACAAAGATGGTAATAATTATACCACGGTACAGATTGACGCACAGGTATGGGTGGCTGCAAACCTGAATGTAAGCCATTTTCGCAATGGAGATATCATTCCTGAAGTAAAGGACCATGATGCGTGGGAGAAAGCAGGCAATGAAGGCAGGGCAGCCTGGTGCTATTATAATAACGACCCTGCAATGGGAGCTATTTATGGTAAATTATATAACTGGTATGCCGTAAATGATAGCAGGGGCTTAGCGCCGGAGGGATGGCACGTACCTTCTGCATTAGAGTGGACTGATCTTACTAATCAATTAGGACGTGATAACGCTGGAGGCAGTATGAAGAGCACCAAGTTGTGGATCAGTCCTAATACAGGTGCAACCAACAGTTGCGGCTTTGAAGGTCTTCCGGGTGGCTTAAGAACCGACGTTGGTAGATTTCTCAACACTGGCGAGGTGGGTTACTGGTGGAGTTCTTCCGAGAGCAGTTCTCAAAGTGCCTGGCATATCAGCTTGGACACCAATATGGACGGGTTAGACAAGAATGGCAGTAATAATGGTCGTGGGCTTTCTGTTCGTTGCGTCAAGGATTAACCATTGGTCTGTTCTTATAATCGTTACGCCGAAAACCACCAATAACAATTAGCAAAGAAGCAATCGGAACGGGACGCGCTATTGATGCGAAGACAGCTGGAAAAAACATAGTTTATATTTATTTAGACAAATAAGAAATGATGAAAATAAAAACAAGCGTTATTCTTTTACTTTTTTTTAATGCCCTGACAAGTTGCCAACATACTGTCAAGGAAAATGACTATTTGATCTCTTTCAATGACACTATCAAAGACGGTTATGGGTATAAAAATCAAAAAGGCGACATCGTTATTCCCGAGGGGAAATATCAAATGTGTTTTACAGATACTTTTAAATCGTATGCAATTGTTGCGGTTCCTAAATTTGGAATGGTCGCGATAGATCGTAATCAAAATGTACTGTATAATGTATTTACATTCGACAATGGACCTGATGAACCTTCAGAAGGGTTGTTCAGGATTGAATCCAATAAGAAAATAGGCTATGCCGACGCTGCAACTGGTGTGGTGGTGATACAGCCTCAATTTGACTGCGCTTTCCCTTTTGAAAACGGTAAGGCAAAAGTAAGCACCGATTGCAAAACGCAATCAAACGGCGAACATCAAACTTGGTTGAGTGACCATTGGTATTTTATTGACAAAAAGGGACAGAAAACGGACAAGCCGCAAAACTGATTGGTATGGCAAAAACAAAACCTATAAGAAACAACCAAAATGTAAAATCTATAAGTATGCATACAAACGCAATGGCATGGGTATTAAGCATTTTTGAATTATTATTACTCGTTGGTGGATTCCTTATTTTATTGAGTCCTGTTAAACTCCTTATTACGGGTCACCGAACAAAAGGTACTGTCGTAAGTCTGGTTTCGGTTCCAGCTTCAAGTCGTAATTCCGAAACAGATTCATTATATACGCCTCAAGTAGAATTTTATACTTTAACGGGAACAAAAGTTACGACTAAAGGTAGTGCGTCTGTTGCCTATCCATCGACACATGTGGGAGATTCTGTGACGCTGGTTTATAACGAGTCAAACCCTCAAGATAACCAAATCTTGTCTTGGACACAACTGCCTTTAATTCCGGCAGGACTTGTATTTGGATTTGCCCTGTTAATTTTAGCCATCTGGATATGTTGTATTCTTGCCGAAGGAGATCATACGTTTGATGATCCTCTAGGTTTATTGCCTTGGATGATTTCTCATTTTCAACTCAACCCAGTTCGTTTTCCTATACTCTTTATTTTATCGTTGGCGATTCCAACTTGCATTATAGGTACCTATATCCTAACTAAAGAAGGCATCGATTTGCGTGCGCATGGCATTAAGGTTATTGGTCATGTCGATGAGCAGGATGATACCTTCGGACCTTTAGAAATTTATAATAAAAAAGGGCGGATTGTATATGTTACGTTTGAAGATAAAACCGGAGCGACGATAAGTGTTAAAACATCATTGCACAGACCCTATTCAAGCCTAGAACCTGGTGAAGCTGTAGAAATAATTTATACCGTAAACAAGCCGCAAAGTGCTGTTTTAAATGTGTGGAGCGAGATATTCCTACTGCCAGTTATTTTTGGTTTATTTACACTGATGTTCCTTTTTGTGCTGTGGTGGATTGTAAAGAATTCGTCAAGTCTTTGACTTTCTAGTTGAGTTTATAGATGCACAAACACCGTTTTATTAATCAATTATCAGTTTAAAAAACATGACAAAAGCCGTAAAAATAACTCAAATTTGTATCACAATAAATCTATTGATTGCTGCCTCGATTATAATTCTAATGTATGGATTCAAAGATCTTAAAGGCTTGGTTGGTGACTTTCTGTTGAATTTTGCGATTGGGATAGCGGGTCTATATTTTGCAGGGACTTTTATTGGGAAGCGGATGGATTATTATATTAAAGTCCGTCAAACTAATGCTGTTATAACGGGTGCTATTGGGCTGTTTTTAATTTTATTTTTTGGAATATTTACAGGTTCGACTGTTGGATTTTTACAAAAATGTATTGATGGTTTAGGTCCAGATACTGTCGGAGAAGCTGCAATTGATTATTATGTAAAACCTTTTTTCTGGATTGTATTGTTTGGTTTTTTGCCCACACTTATTATGGGGAGTATTTTAGGAATCTGTATTAGAAAAAGTAACTAATGTAGGTTGTGTATATATTCAAACAAATGTTTTTTTAAATTTAATAAAGGTTTTATAAATATACTATAGAATTACAAGGCATAAACTCCAAAATTATGATACAAGCAATTAAAAAAATAACAACTTTAATTTTTATAATTATTCTGTGCAGTCAAACTTATGGACAAAGCAATTTTTATTCTAAGATTAAAGACTATGATTTGGCGTCAGTTTATAAACCTAAGAGCATAGTTGATGAAAGTGGTAATAAAATAAAACTAAACGAACCTCTTGGATTTATTGATGATCAATTCCAAAGATTTCAAATCCATTTCACTTCAATAAAAAAGAGTAAAACAAATCGTTACGAATATGAAGTTGTTGGAAAAACAAAAGTCAATGAAAAGATTTGCAGTTTAAAAGGAATTTTTAAAGTTATGTCAGCTGAATTTAAAAAAAATGACGAAACGGAAAAAATAGATTTCCCAACGTACAAACAAGTAACCATAAAATCAGAAATAACATTATTTGAAAATAAAAAAGAAGTTGGCTCTGGATTTATTAAAGGTACTTTAACCACTGACCTATACATAAATGACAAAGGGAAATTATTTTATGATGCATTAAATTTTGAGGCGGATGGTTTTTCAAACAACCAGTTTGAAGGTAAATGGACAAGTTATAAAACAAACAAATCCAAAAAATGCAATTGGGGGGACTATAGAATTCCTAACAGTGATGACTTTGACATTGGGGCTGGGGAATTTAGCGTGGATGACAAGTATGTAAAAAATGGGTGGGGAAACTATAAGCTTGCTTGGGGGACATATCCTGAAACACCTGAAGTGATTGAAGCGAGACGAAACGAAAACAAACAATGGTGGAAATAGAAATTAATCTAGAAGAGACCCATCAGAAAATCTAAGTTTAGAATATTTGCACTTTTACCAGAAAAAGGCAAGAGACAAAACAATAGCTTTAGTGGCAGGAATTTATGAAAGAGAAAAAAGCGGTGTCAGTAATCCATGCATTTATTTCCAAAAAACAAATCTCAATAAATTATGTTTGATATCAGCTGTATCAGGTTAATCCTGACAATTCAGCTATAATACATAATTTTAAATAATAATGCAACATATTATTATATTTCGTATCATTGTAGTCAGGTTAAACCTGACAAACTAACTATGAAGCATAAATACATATCAACCCAATCAAATGAAATCCTTTCTTATTTCAATAGTAAAGGATTAGTATGTTTTGATTCCAAAGCTGCTATCAAAGCATTACCAGAATCAAAAGAAAATACAATTAGAGAATTGTTGAGTGACATGACTAAAAGAGGACTTCTGATGAGGCTAAA
>JAYTGH010000358.1:0-1669 GCA_043733645.1 Flavobacterium sp.
GCAATGCTACTCATTCTATTCATTATTTTGCAACTTATTCTTATCAACGACCTCATCGAGACCGATAAAATTGGTGGTATGTTTTACTTAACTTTAGCTATAATAACTGTTTTAGACGTGCATTACTTCAAGACAAATGAAAATGAACCCGCGAACAACATAGTGATTCATTCAGAGATAGTGGGTGAAGATTTAATGCCCAATTCTAAAAAAAGAATTTGAGATTACTCCGTCCCTGCTCCAGAGTTTTAAAAAACCTGTAAAAAATAATCTTTAAAATGCACTCCAAACAAAAAGGTATCGATGTATCGCCAATGCAATTTCATGGTTTGGAAATCTGCATTTAATAATTGAACTTGTTTTAACTTTTTGTTTTCATGCGAAAACGAGTTATTTTTGAATCAGACGATTTGGTTTATAAATTCGTAGCACCGCTACGGACGAAATGAATCAAAGAAGTATGATTTAAAAATAGCCGTTTGTAGCGAAAAGAAATAAGTTAAAACAAGTTCATTATAAGACTATCGGGATTGTCGCGTTTGAATTTTTGTTGTTTCATAAAAGAAAAAGTCTATTTTTAGAAATTTCTCCAGTATAAATACAAGCTATTAATTCAACATTTTCACGTGCAGATTTTGCTTTAAACCCTAACTCTCTTTTATCTGTGCTAGCAAAAAGGACTATGCCGCGTATGAGTTTACTCACAATCGAACCATTAATTTCAGGTTCAGATAATTCTGGATTGCCAATCAATACCCACTGATTGGTATATTGCGATCTAATTTGCTCAATTGTTAATGTTACCTTGATAAAATGTTTTTACAAAAATAATCTTTTCGAGCTAATCTTTTAAATATAAATCTATTTGGTTGGTTGTGTTCATTTAAAAAATTCAATACTTTGTAGTTTTCTTAGAGTTTTCAATTTCAACTTCCACTCTTCGGATACTGCTTTCTAACTTTTCGAGTTCAGATTCCAATCTTTGAATGCCTCGCTTATCGTAATTAACAATTTCCAAAAATTTAATGGCAAGTTCAATAGAATATTTATCATTTGTACTTCCGTTTATAATTGTCGAATCACATAAAACACCTTCAAATGAAAATTCGGTTGGATCCGAATTGATATATTCAGCCCTAACATTTTTACTCGTATCAATTTTATTAATATCGTTTTGGAATTTAATAAATTTTAAAGAATCTATTCTTCTGGAAATATCTTTACAATCGCCATACTGCATAATATTTTCATCGTTTGATTCTTTAAATTCTTTTAATCTCACATAGTAAGTCGTATCTTCTTTTCCAATAGAAATAATCATTACGCCACCGCCATACCCGTAAGGATTCTTGCCCCAACTCCAAACCAAAAGACAACGGTATATCTCTTGTTTTGATTTTTTACCATTTTCTCGAATGAGACCATACCGAAATTCTAAGTAATCACTTGTGTCATAAGGGTTTCTATTGATAGTTTTATTTGCATTCTTGGTATCAGAGTTATTACAACTCCAAGTAAACAGCAAACTTAGTATTGCAAAATATTTCGCCATTTACAAAAGTTGATAAACAAACGTCGGAAACAAACCCAAAACTAAAAGCAATGCACTGCCAAACCACAACATAATATCCTGCATCGGGTCGTATTCTTGTTTTTGAACTTCGACGGC
>JAYTGH010000359.1:0-1665 GCA_043733645.1 Flavobacterium sp.
ACAGCTGAAAAAAACGGTTTAGATATTACCTATCAAAAAGCAAGACAATTCACTCCTAGAGATTTTGAAGACTTTGACTATATCTATGTCATGGATAACACGAACTATGATGATGTAATTGAGTTGGCTAAAAATGACAAGCACAAACAAAAGGTACAGCTTATTCTGAATCATTTATTTCCGGGCGATAATGTAGATGTTCCTGATCCTTATTATGGATTGCAAAATGGTTTTGATATGGTTTATGAAATGCTCGATGAAACCTGCGATATCTTAGCCAAAAAACTAATCGAGAAACATTCATGAAATGCTTTAGCATTACATCTGGCAGATAAAAAAAAATAAAAAAGTGCAGATGAAACCAATAGATCTTAAAGGCAAACTTTATTTAATCCCGACTACTTTGGGAGAAATGAATCCTCATGATGTTTTACCTCAGACCGTAAAAAGAGCTATCGATTTTATCGACGACTATATTGTTGAAAATGAAAAAACAGCTCGAAAATTCATCAAATCTATTCATCCTGAAAAAGTTCAAAACAGTTTAAGAATTTCTTCTCTCAATAAACGAACTGAAGTTTCCGAATACAATGCCATGATTGCTCCTTGTCTGAATGGTTTTAACGTTGGTTTAATGAGTGAAGCCGGATGTCCCGGAGTTGCTGATCCCGGAGCCGTAATTGTAAAAATTGCTCATGAAAACGGCATACAGGTTGTCCCTCTGGTTGGACCATCTTCTATCCTACTGGCAATGATGGGTTCTGGAATGAACGGTCAGAGTTTTGCTTTCAATGGCTATCTTCCGATTGATAAAGGTGAAAAGAAATCAGCTTTGAAAAACTTTGAAAACCTATCGAGCTCTAAAAATCAATCTCAGATTTTTATTGAAACTCCCTATAGAAATAATAAATTGTTAGAAGATTTGTTACAAATATTACAACCCAATACACATCTTTGTATTGCAACCGACATTACATTACCAACTGAATTTATCAAAACGTTCCGAGTGGCAGACTGGAAAAAAATAAAGGTTGATTTACACAATCGACCTACTATCTTTATTATTCATAAATTTTAGAGAAAATACCTGACTGCCACTGGCAGTCTTCCTCTTAATATCAAATATAACAGACCAACCATTTTTATTATACGTAAGTCCTAATCCGCAGTTCTTCCATTATATTTTTTGTCACATTTATTTTTGTCACATTTATTTTTGTGACAAGTTTTTTTGCGACAAGTTTTATTTATCCAACAAAAAAGCCCATCAGAGACGGGCCTATATAATTCCTTATAACTGTTTATTTAACCTGAGCATTTTTGACAGCCCGAATTCCATTGGTTTCAAATCCACCAAAATCTTTCATATACGTTTTAACAGAAGTTCCGTAATCGTCTTTGCATTTTTTTTCGCCATTAGAATTCAAAAATCGTTTTACTGATCCTGAACCTCCTAAATGCGCTGCTGCCAAAATCCCTGATTCAGTGATTTTAACTCCGCCGACTACTTTTCCATCAAAATAGTTAATATACTCTCGCAATTCGTATTTGTTTTTAGAAAGTAGCGCTACAAAAGCTTTTTCCTGAAGTCTTGGATTATTCATAAATCCGGTACTGTCTTTTATACCAATCGATTTTAATGTTTCTTTTCCAAATTGGTATTTT
>JAYTGH010000360.1:0-1662 GCA_043733645.1 Flavobacterium sp.
GCCTTCAAAGAAGTCGCCTAATTCTTCTCTTGTACTGAAAAAATGTTCGGTATCATAAACAAAATGCGGAATTGAAAGCTGAGCGCAATAGTTTTTCAATAAAACATCTAATCGATATTCGTCGGGTAATTGATATTCAAAATGAGTAAAACTATCTTGATTGAGCAACATATCAAGGTTCTTTTCGAATGATTGTAAATTGTTTTCATCAGTTAAATGAATGTAAATCACCTTATGCTTTTTTGAATGCAGTTCCGAAGCAAAAAAACGCATCGCGCTAAAAAAGCCAACCACTTTTTGAATGTGATGATGTGCATAATCGGTTTCAGATCTGACTTCCATCATAACATAAGTAACGGTATCATCGACGGTTTGAAACCAAGAATGATTGCTATTTAATTGATCGCCTAGAATCAACCGAAGTGTTTTTTTATTTTCCATTTTTACTAGCTCTGCATTTATCACTACAATATTTGACTTCATCCCAAACTTTCTCCCATTTTTTGCGCCAAGAAAAAGGTCGGTTGCAAACTACACAGATTTTGCTAGGTAAGTTTTGTTTTTTAACTCTGTTCATTATCAAAGTATAATTTTGTTCTTTTCCATTCAATAGCTACTGAGGAACCTTTTGCAATAAAAACTCCACTAGGCTTTTTACGATTTAATACTGAAAATGAGTCGCCATACATAGCTTTAAAATCACAGTCAATTTTATAATCTACAACATTGTGAATTTCCCAACTAGGATGATGTAATCGATATTCTTCTGTTCTTTGTCCGTTCACTTTTGTGTAACCATAATAATGTTCGTAGATAAACTTTTCGAGAGAGTCAGGCGTCATTTCATGAGATGATAACTCATTATCGACATAAATACTATTCCATTTTTTATTTAACAACCATTCAAATTTTATTTTTTGGCTGGTAGAATCCTTCGCAATTGAATGCTTTGTGGGCACAACCGTGTAATGCTCTTTATATAGTTTGTTTGCC
The DNA here is from genome assembly GCA_043733645.1 of Flavobacterium sp. Classification (GTDB taxonomy): domain Bacteria; phylum Bacteroidota; class Bacteroidia; order Flavobacteriales; family Flavobacteriaceae; genus Flavobacterium. The sequence continues at coordinate 994 of JAYTGH010000360.1, forward strand.
ATCCAAGCCACGATCCTATAAGGAATAGTTTCATTAATAAAAACGACACCTCTTTTTTTTATGCCATCATCAGTTCGGGTTACATAAAAGCGAAGATTGATTTCTTCAAAAGTGCCTAATTTTGGGATTGGAATGGTGAACAATTTGGTGTCTTTAAACATGAAACCAACCAGACTTACATAAGCTTTTCCCTCAAACAAATCTAGTTCAACTCCATTTGGCAAAAAAGGCATTAAAATCTCCGGGTTAATTTCGTAATTAACCATGATGATGTTTTCCCAATTTGCTTTTAAAAATACTGTCATTACTTGGTTGTCTTTTTTGATTTTCTTGTGGTATTACTTACGTGCTTTTTTAGAATTCGCCTTCCTTCTACTTTAACTTCATCTGTTTTGCGAAAACTCCAGATAATATCACTGGCGTATTTTCGGGTGGCTTCAATGTCTACAATTGGTTCCGGATACTCTTTGCCAATTTCACATTGATATAATTGTTGTTCAATTAAGCTCAATTTCCAAGGTTCGTGAATTAAATGAACTGGAACATTAATTAATTCGGGTAACCATTTTTTAATAAAAATGCCTTCGCTATCGTGTTCTTCTGAATTCTTTATCGGATTGTAAATTCGGACTGTATTAATTCCGGTTACACCTGACTGCATTTGCAATT
>JAYTGH010000361.1:0-4955 GCA_043733645.1 Flavobacterium sp.
TTTTAAAATTTAATTGATTAAAATTACTAAATTTTATGTCTTATGCTATTAAAACATGGTGAAACAAACAAAACTTATTTTAAGGCGAAATACGAAAGCTATTCTTCATATTGGTAATTTGTCTTGTCGGATTTATAAAAATGTCCTAAAATCAATTTATGAAAGCCTGTTTTGATTGCTAAAAATTATATGGCTTTTAATTGCTATAAGTTTTCTAAATAATAATAAAAGCCCACTAATAAGTGAGCTTTTCATTTGTAAAATCTATTTTTAGTTTACAGTTTACACTTTAGTGTAAACTAAATGATTTTGATTATTGTTAATCCATTGAAATGTACATTAACTCGATCTTATAGCGATACTAATTACTGCTCGCTTACTTTTGCCCAAGTATCTTTTAGACCTACCGTTTTGTTAAAAACCAATTTTTGAGTTGAAGAATCTTTATCAACACAATAATATCCTAAACGTTGAAATTGGAATCGTTCTCCGTTTTTGGCAGTTGCTAAACTTGGTTCTAAATATCCGGTAATCACTTCCAGCGAATTTGGATTGATGTATTCTTTGAAATCAACCTCTTTATCGCCATCCGGATTTTCATGAGTAAAAAGGCGGTCATAAATACGAACTTCTGCTTCAATCGCATGATTGATAGAAACCCAGTGAATCGTTCCTTTTACCTTTCGTTGAGAAGCTTCTGTTCCGCTTCCGCTGCGGGAATCCTCATCATAAGTACACTGAATTTCGGTTATATTTCCGGCAGCATCTTTTACAACGCTTTCGCCTTTAATGATATACGCGTTTTTCAAACGAACTTCTGTTCCTAGTGTCAAACGGAAAAATTTCTTACTGGCTTCTTCCTGAAAATCTTCTCTTTCGATGTACAATTCTCTTAAAAAAGGAACTTTTCTAAACCCTAATCTTTCGTCTTCCTGACTGTTTTCAGCATCTAAAATTTCTTCTTTTCCTTCAGGATAATTGGTAATAACCAGCTTCACCGGATTCAGAACCGCCATTACACGTGGCGTTGTCTTATTTAATTCCTCGCGAACGCAAAACTCTAAAAGCGAAACATCTATAAGATTCGTGCGCTTTGCAATTCCGATAGTATTAGCAAAATTCCGAATCGCCATTGGGGGATAACCGCGTCTTCTCATACCTGAAATAGTACTCATTCTTGGATCATCCCAAGAAGTAACGTGTTTTTCTTCTACTAATTGCAATAGTTTTCTCTTAGAAACTACTGTATGAGATAAATTTCTACGAGCAAATTCTCTTTGCTTCGGACGCACTTTAGTAGCATCATAAACCTGGTCTAAAAACCAATCGTATAATTCTCTGTGAGGCAAAAATTCAAGCGTACAGAACGAGTGTGAAATTTGTTCTAAATAATCACTTTCGCCATGTGCCCAGTCATACATTGGATAAATACACCAATCATTTCCGGTTCTGTGATGATGCGCATGCAGAATTCGGTACATAATTGGGTCACGCATCAACATATTGTTGGCTCCCATGCTTATTTTGGCACGAAGAATATGTGTTCCGTTTGGAAATTCTCCATTTTTCATTCGCGTAAACAAATCTAAATTCTCATCAACCGAACGATCTCTATAAGGCGAATTGGTTCCGGGAGTAGTTGGTGTTCCTTTTTGGATTGCCATTTCTTCCGAAGATTGACTATCAACATAAGCTTTTCCTGCTTTGATAAATTCAATTGCCCAGTCGTATAATTGCTGAAAATAATCAGATGCATAACATTCATTATTCCATTTGTAGCCAAGCCATTCGATATCTTTTTTGATAGCGTCAACATATTCCTGCTCTTCTTTAGCCGGATTCGTATCATCAAAACGCAAGTTTACCGGCGCCTGATAATCAATTCCTAATCCAAAGTTTAAACAAATCGCACTGGCATGACCAACATGCAAATATCCATTAGGTTCAGGCGGAAAACGAAAACGCAATTTGTCGTTAGACAAACCTTTTTTTAAATCCTCTTCGATAATTTGTTCAATGAAATTAAGCGACTTCTCTTCTGTTGACATTATTTTTGTAATTTTAGCAAAGATAGAAAAAGAGTTTATAAGTGGATAAGTTTATAGGTTTATAAGTTTTCCATTCAAACATAAACTCATAACCTTTTAAACTCATAACCTTTTACAAAAAATGGGAACTATTAAATTACAAAATATCAGGACTTTTTCTTTTCACGGTTGCTTGGTAGAAGAAGCAAAAATAGGTTCGGATTACCGTGTGGATTTAGAAATCAAGACCGATTTAAGAAAATCTGCCACTACTGATGAGCTTAAAGATACGGTAGATTACGTACTTTTAAACAAAATTGTTGTAGAAGAAATGGCGATTCGTTCTAAATTATTAGAGCATGTTGCGCACCGGATTATTGCCAGAGTTTTTAAAGAAATTCCAGCAATATCCCGAATTCTTTTAGCCGTTTCAAAACTCAATCCTCCTATTGGTGGTGATGTTGAAGCCGTTACCATTGAAATAGAAGAATATAGAAGTTAAGTACGATTTACGATGTGGGAAGTACGAAGAGAGAAAAGAAAACTTTTTTGCTTTTGCCATTTGTCTTTTAACTTTTTTAGTATATTTGCCCACCAACGGCATCGTGGCCGAGCGGCTAGGCACCGGTCTGCAAAACCGTCTACTCCGGTTCGAATCCGGACGATGCCTCTTAATTAAGCTCTCTTTTTTAGAGAGCTTTTTTATTGGTGAATTTTTAGAAAAAATTAATTAAAGATATGTTCGAATCCGGACGATGCCTCAAAAGAGTTACTAGAAATAGTAGCTCTTTTTTTTTGGTAAATTTTTAGAAAAAATTAATTAAAGATTGTGTTCGAATCCGGACGATGCCTCAGAAACCTTCAAGCACACTTGGAGGTTTTTTATTTGTCATTGCTTCGCCAGTTAGAGCAAAGCTCTCGTGTCTGACGAAGGAAGAATCTAAAAAATTAATTAAAGTTATGTTCGAATCGGGCGTTAAGTGCTGGCGTTCGCGAAATCATAATAAAGAATTCTTCTAAAAGAGCGCGTAGTAATTTGCGAGGAAAAATAATCTGGAAGAACTTTGCAGAAATGTGTCGCAAAAAAAGTGTCACAAAAATAATTGCGACAAAAAAGTTTGTGACCAAGGCGTTGAGGTAGTTCGTGGATTAAGTCAGAACGAATTCGCTTCTTTTCGAAACGAATCCGATTGCGCTGAAACATGAATGGAAAAGAATATACTAAAAGATGTGAAACGGTATCTCAAAAGAGTTAGTAGAAATAGCAGTTGTTTTTTAATGTAAATTTTTAAGAAAAATTGATTAAAGATAGGGTTCGAATCCGGACGGTGACTCGGAGAACCACAAGGAAACTTGGAGGTTTTTTATGGCAATTTTTTAGAAAAACTAAGCAAGCCATTACTCCAAACGGCTGTTGCCAATAGTGGCGTTTATTTAAGTAAGCTTTTCCATTTTCTTTGGAGTGATTCTGTATGCGAAAGGTCTTTTATCTGCGGCTTTCTTTTTTATTACTGGCCAATATTTAACAAGCTTTTCGACCATTTCCCAAAAAGTATAACCAGTTGATGGTGGCTTGAAAAAGAAAACTCCTAAATTATGCTTTTTATATAATTCGTTCTGATGACGAGTAGTGTGTATATGTAAATCCTGAGTGATTACAATTCCACCTTGTTTACCTACTTCTGGAATCCAATCTTCATCTTTCGCTCCTTTTCCAAATTCCTTTTTATTAGATAAAACCTCGAACTGCATGTGCTCATTGGAGTTCAAGTGCTTTTGAAAAATATTGAAACCTTCGGCTAAATAAGGAGAAAAATTTTCATCGATGTAGATTTTAGTCATTAGGCTACACTTTTACAATACTCAATCGCGTCATTTACTTCTTGTAAAGAAATTTCAAAAGATTGCGCAATAAACTTTTTACTTTCTTTAGATTGATAAAGATTGTAGATGGTTTTAGGAAAAATATTGGTGTCTTTAATTGTAGCTTGACCAAATTGATGCCTTGGATCAATAACTACACGCTTGGCTTTACCAAGCGGATAGAATTTTTCAGCTAATTCGTTTCTGTCAAAATCTAGCTTGTATGCAAATGATTTTATAAAGTTTAAATTTAGCTGTTTGGTTGAATCTAAATTTATAATTTCATCTTCACTAATCTCAAATACAATTTTTCGTCCAAAACACTTCATTCGATTTATGATATGCGAAATTGCGAACGGAAAAGGAGTATTGAAGTGTTTTGAAAGTTCGTTATGAGCGCTCAAAATTTGTTGAGTTGTAACTCCAACTTCTTTTAATTGAAAGAAAATGTAAAACTCAACCAAAGTATGGAAACTAACTGCTTTAGTGTTATTTACTGACCATGAATATTTTTGACCGAGTTGAGATGCAAAACGATTGTCCCAATATTCATTTAGCAATTTATAGACTTTGGAATATTTTAAATTTAAAATACTAGCAATGTCAGAGACTGTAAATATCCCTGAACCGAGTTGTACGTGATTTTCAAATTCCATTGTTTCCATGGTACAAATCTAATCAATTTTTATTTCTATTCCGGAACGCTTAACAGAAACTTGGGAGCCATTACTGCTAACTAATCAATTGGTCTTACTTCTTATGCTCCAGCTTTTCAAAAGCCTTATTAACGATTTTTTGTTCTTTGGGGAACCAACCTTGACTTAAAAGAAATACACCCGAAACAATCAAAACAATGCTGATAAACTTCTTAATTAAAAGAATGTTTTTTGGATTGAGTTGATTACGCAACTGCTTAGCCAAAAGTATTTTAAAGATATCAGTAATAAAATAAGTAACAATTAATGTAGAGAAAAAAGTCAACATTCTGGATGTTTTTAATTCCAGTTGCGGACCAATGGTTATAAGTATTGCTAACCAAAATCCGAGTACACCAATATTGATAAA
>JAYTGH010000362.1:0-4949 GCA_043733645.1 Flavobacterium sp.
ATGGAATTGTATACCGGGATAAAAGCTTCCCAGGATTTTCTTCCTGCTTTTTTATATAATTTCCAGGTTCCTAAACCATGAATGGTTTGAACTAAAAGGAAAAATATAAACCAATGAAATAGAGACATAATGTTGAGTTTAAAAGTTTATGAGTGTATAAGTTTAACAGTTGTTTGATTTGTTACAAATTTTCTTTATTCTATTTTCTAATTATCTAAATTTAAAACATCTTTCATCGAGAAAATGCCTTTTTTACCAATAATCCATTCGGCAGCAATCACAGCTCCAAGCGCAAAACCCTCTCGATTATGAGCTACATGCTTGATTTCGATTAAATCTACATCAGAATTGTAAAAAATGCTGTGTGTTCCGGGAACATCGTCAATTCGTTTTACATCGATAAAGACATTATCTTCTTTTGGATTTTCGATAGCCCAACTGTTTTTGTCTGTGTGATTGATGATAGCATTTGCTAATGAAATGGCAGTTCCGCTTGGTTTGTCAAGTTTTTGGGTATGATGGATTTCTTCCATAGAAACTTTATAATCTTTAAATTTCGCCATCATTCTTGCCAGATAATCATTCAGTTCAAAGAATAAATTCACGCCCAAGCTAAAATTAGAACCATAAAGAAAAGCAGCGTTTTTTTCGTTACAAAGGGTTTCTATTTGGTGGTAGTTTTCAAGCCAACCAGTTGTACCTGAAATCACCGGAATTCCCTTATTGATAGCACTAGAAATATAGTCAACAGCAATAATTGGCGCACTGAAATCAATAGCAACATCAGCGTTTTCTATACCATCAAATGTATTGAATTCGTCTTTTCTCAGCACAATTTCATGACCTCTTTCCAAAGCTATTCTTTCGATTACTTTGCCCATTTTACCATATCCTAATAAAGCTATTTTCATTTAGAATTTGTAGTTAAAAGTTAGGCCTAAATTGGGTTTGTAGTCAATGTCATTTGTATAAACTTCGGGTTGAAACGACAATTTATCACTTACGTTAAATTGTATTAAATGCGCATCAACATTAGCATCGACGATATTTAAAATATAAAAACCAACACAAACCAACAAAGATAAATCTCTATTTCGTTGATAAAAACGTTGTGCTGCAATTAACCTAGAATCGTCGAGATAACTGTATTGATCATCGTGAAAACCTAGTAATCGGTTTTTGTATGCATCTCGATAGCTGTGGTATTTTTTATTATTACTGATATAAAAATAAAGGCTGGTTCCAATAGCTCCGTAAACTATTGGTATTTTCCAGTATTTCTTATTGTAGGCTTGCCCTAAACCTGGAACAATGGCAGAGTAAAAAGCTGCTTTTGAAGGTCGGAGCGGATCAATTTCTTTTAATTTTAAAGTATCTTTTGCCTTTATAGCTTCGCCGATTTGCTGTGAAAAAATCGCTTGATTTCCAACTAAGAAGAATAGAGCTATGTAGAAAATCTTATTCACTACCCTTTAATTAGTTTGACGATGCGGTTAAAATCTTCTTCAGAATGAAATGGAATCGTAATTTTTCCTTTGCCGTTTCCTGCAATTTTTACATCTATTTTTGAACCAAAGAAATTGGAGAATGCTTTTTTCTGATTATCGTCAACTTTGAAAGAAGCTGTTTTTTTAGTTTTTGGTGATGCAGGTTTAATGCTGTCCTGATAGTTTTTTACCAAGGCTTCTGTTTCACGAACCGAAAGATTTTGACTGACTATTTTTTGATAGATATCAGCTTGAATGTCTTGATTTTCGATATTGATAATCGCACGACCGTGTCCCATACTGATGAATCCATCTCTGATTCCGGTTTGGATAATTGGGTCTAACTTTAACAAACGAAGATAGTTAGCTATTGTCGAACGTTTTTTCCCAACTCGCTCACTCATTTGTTCTTGTGTCAATTGGATTTCGTCAATTAATCTCTGATAGGAAAGCGCAATCTCAATTGGGTCTAAATCGTGACGCTGAATGTTTTCTACCAAAGCCATTAACAACGATTCATTGTCATTAGCAATTCGGATGTAAGCCGGAACAGTAGTCAGACCTACCATTTTGGAAGCACGCAAACGGCGTTCTCCCGAAATTAATTGGTATTTATTGAAGTCTAATTTTCGAACGGTAATCGGTTGGATTAGCCCCAATTCTTTTATAGAAGACGCCAATTCCTGAAGTGAATCTTCATTGAAATTGCTTCTTGGTTGAAATGGATTTATGGCAATTGCTTCAATATCTAACTCGATGATATTGCCGACAAGTTTGTCTGCATTTTTATCACCAATGGATTTAATATCATTTTCAGGATCTTTCAATAAGGCTGATAAGCCTCTTCCTAATGCTTGTTTTTTTATAGCTTTTGCCATGGCTTAATTGCTGTTTTTCTTGATAATTTCTTGTGCTAAACTTAAGTAATTTGTCGCACCTCTGCTTGTAGCATCAAAGTTAATAATACTTTCGCCAAAACTTGGTGCTTCACTTAATTTTACATTTCGTTGAATAATCGTTTTGAAAACCATATCACTAAAATGTTTCTGCACTTCTTCAACCACCTGATTTGACAAACGCAAACGAGAGTCAAACATAGTTAATAAAAGTCCTTCGATATCCAAATTGGCGTTGTGTATTTTTTGAACACTTTTAATCGTGTTTAATAGTTTTCCTAAACCTTCTAAAGCAAAATATTCACATTGTATAGGAATAATCACACTATCAGCAGCTGTTAATGCATTTAATGTTAGTAAACCTAAAGATGGAGCGCAATCAATCAAGATATAATCATAATCATCTTTCACGCTTTCCAAAGCCTGTTTAAGCATGTATTCGCGATTTTCTTTGTCAACCAACTCAATTTCAATGGCAACCAAATCAATATGTGAAGGAATTACCCAAACATTTGGTGCGCTGCAAGAAATAATTGCTTCTGTAGGTGTATTGCTGTGCTCCAGAATTTGATAGGTACCAATTGCTACATTTTCCACATCAATACCCAAACCAGAACTGGCGTTGGCTTGTGGATCAGCATCTATTAAAAGCACTTTTTTTTCTAAAACTCCCAGTGATGCTGCAAGGTTTACAGAAGTTGTTGTTTTTCCAACACCGCCTTTTTGATTAGCAATAGCAATGATTTTACCCATTTGTTTTTTGTAGATTTTGAGCGGTAAAAATACAATTATTTATGGCTTTGCCAACGGAATTTTGTTAACATTCTTGTAAAGTTTTGAGTGAGAGGAAAGAAGAAAGAGAAAAGAAAAAAGATGCAGCATTTTAGCTTTTTTAGTCTACAAAACTAATTACTACTTACTCCCTTTATTCTTAATCATCATCTCTAACATATCCCACATTTCCTGTGGAATTTTTTCTAAGATGTTGAATTGTCCAGCACCTTGTAGCCATTCGCCACCATCAATAACGATGACTTCTCCATTGATATACGCAGAGAAATCGGAAACCAGATAAGCAGCCAGATTGGCTAATTCCTGATGATCACCCACCCGTTTCAAAGGTACTTTCTTCGCCATATCAAATTTTTCGGCTAAATCACCGGGCAACAATCTGTCCCATGCACCTTTGGTTGGAAATGGTCCGGGCGCAATAGCGTTCATTCGGATACCATATTTTGCCCATTCAACCGCTAAACTTCTTGTCATTGCTAAAACTCCGGCTTTGGCAGTAGCGCTAGGCACTACGTAACCTGAGCCTGTCCATGCATAAGTAGTGACAATATTCAAGACATTGCAGTTGGTTTGTTTTTCGGCAATCCAATGTTTTCCAAAAGCTAGTGTACAGTTTTTAGAACCTTTTAAAACGATGTCAATAATGGTATCAAAGGCATTGGCAGAAAGCCTTTCGGTAGGTGAGATGAAGTTTCCGGCAGCATTGTTAAGCAATACATCAACTTTGCCAAAGGTTTTCAATACTTCGGCAAGCATCGCTTCGACTTGATCGTAATGACGTACATCGCATTGAATTGGTAAACATTTTCCGCCAGTTTCTTTTTCTAATTCAGCTGCAGTGGTTTTTAGTTTTTCTAAATCGCGCGAAGTGATGGCAACTTTGGCACCTAATTCCAAAAAATATTTGGTCATGGCCTTGCCCAAACCGCTTCCGCCACCAGTTACTACTATTACTTTATCTACTAAAGCATTATCGCGAAGCATTTTTGCAGAGAAATTCATAAGGTTTAATTTTCAGTAAATATAGGAAAGCTATTTAAAGATTGAAAAATTAAAAGATTAAAAAGCAGGAAGATTATTCTGTCTCTACAGACAGCAATCTTTGAATCATTTAATCATTCAATCTCAAAAAAAATATGCCGAATTGTAGCATTTACTATCAATTCGGCATAAGTAATCAACTTATAAACGAAACAAAATTTTATTTCTTGATGAACTTTTTAGTGCTGCTTTTTGTACCATCCTGAATGTTTATGAAATACATTCCAGAGCTAAGATCGCTAAGATTCATTGTGTGAACATACTCTGAATCCTGATTGACAGTGTTTTGTTTTACGATTTTACCTTCGGAATTAATTATTTTATATGAAACATTATTTGAGAAGCCACTTGGGATTACATTTATTTCATTATCAACCAAAGTTGGGAATACTCTAGCGCCTTTTGAATTTTCATCAACTATGAGAGTACTAAAATTAACAATCACATTGTCAACAAGTAAACGGGTTCCAAATGTTGGTATTGAACCTTCTTTAGCCATATTGAATGAAATGTAAATAAATGCAGGAGTTCCCGGATTTGTAACAGCTATTGGAGTGTAAACATAAGTGTAATCGTTGTTTGTTCCGCCTATGTCAGGAGATGTTTTTCCTATTTCATTTCCCTCTATGTCATTAACTACCAATGTAGCTTGGGCAATATCATTTCCAACAGGCAAAAATTTGTAATCAAATCCAAGTAAAATTACGGAACTGCTCGGGTCAACGGGCACTCC
>JAYTGH010000363.1:0-4946 GCA_043733645.1 Flavobacterium sp.
AAAATATTTCTTCTATATTTGCTTTATGCAGTTTTCAGATATACTTGGTCAGGATTACATAAAAAATCATCTCGTAAAAAGTGCGTTGTCGGGAAGAATTCCGCACGCACAATTGTTTGTTGGTCCTGAAGGTTGTGGAACTTTAGCTATAGCAATTGCTTATGCACAATTTGTTTTGTGTTCCAATTCCGGTAACGAAAACAATGGCGGAAATGAAAGTTGTAATCTAAAATTTCAATCGCTAACACATCCTGATTTGCATTTTGTATATCCCAATGTTACCAATGAAGACGTAACATCTAAACCAAAAAGTGCAGATTTTATTATGGATTGGCGTGAATTTGTTTTAGCAAATCCTTATGGTAGTTTATTTGATTGGCATAAACACCTTGGAGTTCAGAACAAACAAGGCATGATTCGGGTAGAGGATGCTTCAGATATTTTGAAAGCGTTGGCGTTGAAATCTTACGAAGGCGGTTATAAAATTATGATTGTTTGGATGGTTGAAAAAATGAATAATGAGGCTTCCAATAAATTATTAAAACTTTTAGAAGAACCACCTGAAAAAACTTTGTTCTTGCTGATTTCTGAAAACGAAGAAGATATCATTCAAACCATTCGCTCACGATGCCAAGTGTTGCATTTTGGAGCTTTGCCCGAAGCAGAAATTTCAAAAGCTTTAAAAGTCAACTATTTTTTAGACGATTCTTCGGTATCAAAAGTAGCGCATCAAGCACAAGGAAATTATAATAAAGCTCTTCATATTGTGAAAAATGATACGGAAGATTTTCCTTTTGAAAAATGGTTTGTAGTTTGGGTTCGTGCTGCCTTTAGTGCAAAAAAAAATGCTTCGGCTATTCAAGATTTAATTTTATGGAGCGAAGAAATTGCAGGTTTAGGTCGTGAAGGACAAAAGCAATTTTTGAATTATTGTATCGTGATGTTCCGTCAGGCTTTGCTGCATAATTATGAAACCAAAAATCTGGTTTATGTTGAGCCAACAGTAGAAAACTTTACTGTTGAGAAATTTGCTCCATTTGTAAATGGCAACAATATTAATGCGATTTTTAATGAACTTTCGGATGCGATTTATCACATTGAACGCAACGGAAATGCCAAAATTATATTAACTGATTTGTCTATAAAACTTACTCGATTAATCCATAAAAATTAACCATCATGACGAACACAGCTTCGATACTTGTTTTGCTATTTCTTGCGGTAACTTTTGTACAATCAGCCTATGATAAAATCTTTGGATGGCAGGGAAATATTGATTGGCTTAAAGGGCATTTTGCCAATACTTCGTTATTAAAAAATAATGTTCCAATCTCATTAGGAATTATTCTAATTCTAGAACTTATCACTGGTGTTTTAACATTAGTTGGTTGTGTAGAATTACTGATTAATGGCGGAAGAACATTTGGCTTTTATGGCGCTGTTTTTTCTTGTATTACGTTGATATTATTGCTTTTAGGTCAGCGTTTGGCCAAAGATTATGACGGAGCGAGAACCATTGCTATTTATTTCGTTCCGGCAATTTTAGCTGTTTTTTGGTTGAGTTAATTACAAACTCGCTTTAAACATTTTAAGTTCATCCCAAGTGAATTTATCTCCGTATTGTTCTTTCAATCCATTGAGCGTTTCTTCTTTATAACCTTTAAAAGCTTCGGCTAATTCCTGAATTTTTTCTTCAGGTAAAAGATCAGTAATTGATATGGTTTCTGTTTCTATAAGTTTCGCAATATGACCGCCTATTGTTTGAGTTGTTAGTTTACGAATGGCAGCAATTTCTTTGATAGAATTCTTTTCCAACCACAGTTCATAGGTTTCTTGAACGGTTGATTTCTTTGTAGCTTTATCCGTTTTTTTCTTTTTGGTATAGCGTTCTAAATCAACTTCATCTTCGATAAGGGTAACGTTTAGATTTTTAAACTCTTCCCTAATGGTTTCCAGTTTTCTGATTTTATAAAATTTAATTGCCTCAGAAGATAATTTTTCCTTAGAAATTGTCTCGCCTTTCACCACTGTTTCTATTAGCAATTTAGCTTTCATCAATTGTAAAACAGCTCTGGTTTGCAGCATTTCTAAAACGATTAATTCATCATAAAATGCCTTAGCTTTTTTAATCCGAATTACCTCTTCTATTTTCCATAAGATTTCATAAACCAAGCTATCTAATGGTTGTGAAAAATAAGAATAAGCGGCTTGAATTCTTTCGAAAACATAATTAAAATCGACTTCATCTTCTTTGAAAAGCGTGTTTAATTGCGCGATGAATTTTCGGGATGGATCTGAAAGACTTTCGATTACTTCGGTTTGTTTTTTGGCCCAAACAGCATGTTTTGATTTGGCTGATAGTTCTGAATTTTCGTTATAACTGAACTGATGATTGCGCCATTCTTGAGCCAAATCGGTCCAATCGAAACTGGATTTTAGATAGTTATGAATAAAACTTTTGGTTTCTTCCTTCAAGGAATTTTCTAAAAGTGATTCGCTGGCTTTATTTTCGGCATACTGCATCACATCCTGATCGCTGGAAATGCCATTCATTTGCAACGGAGAAAGCAATACTAAGCCATTTAAAGAACGCAATCGGGAAAGCGCCACATAGGCTTGCCCGGGAAGAAAAACTTGCGAAACATCGAGTGCCGCTTTGTCAAATGTTAATCCCTGGCTTTTGTGAACGGTAATTGCCCAAGCTAATTTTATTGGATAATGCGTAAATGTTCCGAGCACTTCTTCGTTGATTTCTTTGGTGTTTTCGTCTACATAATAGCGGATGTTTTGCCATTCATATCGCTCTACTTCTATAATTTTATTTTCTTCAGGAAAGTAAACCATTATTTCTTCGTCTGAAAGCGATTTGATAATACCCATTTTCCCGTTGAAATAATTTTTTTCAAACGACAAATCGTTTTTAACAAACATAACTTGCGCTCCAATTTTTAGCTCTAATTTCTCTTCTAAAGGATAAATCTTTTCTGGAAAATCATCTACAATTAACGCTTTGTAAACTTTAGATTTTCCTTTTAAATCGAGTAATGATTGTGAATTTATAGTATCCGCTTTAACGTTATGCGTTGTCAGCGTGATATACCCTTTGTTGACTTTTAAATCAAAATTGGGTTGCACAAATTGATTTAGAATTTGAATATCCTTTTTCGTAATCTGATTGTTTCTTAAGTTATTCAAAACCGAAATAAACTGCTCGTCAGTTTGCCTGAAAATTTTAGACAATTCGATATACAATGGTGGATTTTGTTGAATAACATGCGAATGAAAAAAGAATTTCCCTTTGTAATACGAACGCAAGGTTCTCCATTCTTCATCGCGAACTATTGGTGGTAATTGCAATAAATCACCTATAAAAAGCACTTGAACTCCACCAAAAGGAAGATTTTTTCTTCGAACAGATTGCAACATAAAGTCTATAGCATCCATTAAATCGGAGCGTAGCATACTAACTTCATCAATAATTAGTAATTCCATATTTTGAATAACGGATTTCTTTAGTCCGCTCATTTTGAAATGTCGGCGCAGAGTTGCTTTAGTTTCAAATTTAGAATTTTCTAAAAATTGAGGTGTAGAATTATCTGGAATAAATCCGCCGAAAGGCAATTGAAACATAGAATGAATAGTCACACCCCCGGCGTTTAATGCTGCGATTCCGGTAGGTGCAACAACGACACAATTTTTGTGCGTTGATTTAATAATTTCTTTAAGAAGTGTAGTTTTCCCAGTTCCTGCTTTTCCGGTAAGGAAAATAGAACGATTGGTTTGATTGATGAATTGCAAAACAAAGTTAGCTTCGGCTGATACTGATTCCATGGCGTATAATTTAAAACGCAAAGATAAAACATTGTATTTCAACATACAACAAAAAAAAGCCTACAATTTTAGGCTTTTTTATCTTACAAAAATAAATTGTGTTATTTCTTAACTTCTTTTGGTGTTTGTTTAGCCTGTTCGCTTGCGCTCGAGTCTTCTTTTTTCCCAGCGGCTTTATATTTATCGTTAACCATTTTGATTACTTCTTTAGTAATATCATAGCTGTCTTTTGCATATAAAATTGATGGTGATGCATCACCAGATCCATAAATATAATCGTATCCTTTTTCCTTGCCATATTCTTTTAACATTTTTCTGTAGTTGATAACTAGAGAATCTATTTCGGCACCGCTTTCTTGTTGCAATTGTTGTAGCATTGCTTGTTGAGCATAGTTTAATTGTTGTTCTCTTTGCGACAACTCAGCGCCTTTTTGTTGTGCCCAAACTTGGCCGTTTGTTTGTGCATTTTGCTTAAAACTTGCTGCTTCCAATTTAAAACGAGCAACTTCAGCTTCTAACTGATTACCCATCACTTTTGATTTGTCTTTGTATTTAGCTCCGATATCTTTTGCTTCAGTAGATTCATCCATTAATTTAGAAGTATCAACGTATACTGTTTTAAATTCTTTTGTTTCTGTTGTTGTTTTATTGCAGGAAATAATTGCAGTTGCAATTGCAAAAAGGATAACTGTTTTTTTAATCATGATTTGATAAATTTAATTTTCGGTTTTCAAAAGTATAAAATAAAACTCAATTAGCTAAAGTTGGATTACTGTGTGTTTTTATGATATAGATTTTGTTTATTATTAAGAAACTATTGATAATATATAGCTATCGCTCTTAGCTTTAAATAAAGCCATTTAAAGGCACTTCTTGTTTTAAACAGCTTCTTCCTTATTCGGGTTTTGAATAGCTGAATCACGCGCTTTAAATCAGTTTTTACTAGTTCTTTATGATGTAAATATGTGAAGAGTGTTCTTTGGTTTGTTTAGCGCTATGATTAGATTTCAATCCAACAAAAAATGCTTTGACGAAATTCATTTTCCCAGTTTTATATTTTTCAGATAATAGGCTTACATAAAAACTGTCAAATTTCATTGGAAGCACATCAACCA
>JAYTGH010000364.1:0-4933 GCA_043733645.1 Flavobacterium sp.
CCAAAAAATATTGCATCATTTCATTATTACTATTATTTATTGAATGAAAAAGGAGCTTTCTTTGATGCTAAACAAACCGAAGCATTGTTATTCAGGCTTGAGAAAACTTTTTTAGACAATAAAAAAAACATAAACTTTTGGTTGCTTTTTACAAAGTTGTACATTTCAAAAATGTATTTCAAAAAGTATATAAATTTTATAAGCAAAGCTGCCAAATCCATAAGAAATAAAAAATGACTAAGTTTTTAATAGTTGAGCAAGATTTAAGAGTTTCAGGAACAAGTCAGGGAATTATTTCCCGCTCATTCCTGGCTAAACTAAGAATGGCTCACCCAAATGCAATAATAGATGTTGTTTATCTCAAAAGCCATCCAAGTGAAGACCAACTTCATTTACTACCTGTAGATTCTATAGAAACACATGTTTTAGATCTTAAAATTCCTTTTTTCACCATACAGATTAACAGATTTTATTGGCGACTTTTTCATGTTTCATTGGTAGCAAAACATATTAGTAAAGTTTACGGTTCTTATATAGCAAAGATTGACCATCAAAAATATGATCACATTTTTATCAGAAGTGCCGGATTAGCTCACGAAACTATTTTAGGCTGTAAAGATTTGCCAATATTGAAAAGAGCTATCGTTAATTTTCATGATCCTTATCCCGTTTTTTGGTATGTAGGTTCACAAATTAAATTGACGAATCTTGAAATGTTCAAAATGAAAGATATGATGGATATTGTTGCACAAGCAAAAACATGTATGAGTTCTGCGCTGAGCATGTCAAACGATTTGGAATATTTATACGGAACCAGAAAGAAATTCTATACGCTCCCACATCAATATTCGGAAGCTGTTTTCGATTTGTCTGATGTTAATAAGGTTTTGCAAAAAAATAAAAAAACTACAATTTCCTATCATGGCGCTATCCAATTTGGTAGAAATGCAGATATTCTTTTAGATGCTTATCAGGAATTGGTTGATGAAAACCCATTATATAAAGAAAATACAGAGTTTGTATTGCGTTTACGAGGCCAGGATAATAAGCGCCTGACTCAGAAATATGCAAAAACAGAAAACATAATTGTTTTGGATACTTTAAATTTTTCCAATTCGGCTTATGAACAAATTCATGTGGCTGATATTAATATCATCTTAGAAAATGGACCGATATATTGCAACATTTTAGTTGGTAAAGCACCATTTTTAGCTTCATTTGGTAAGCCAATATTTTGTATTTCGCCAGAAAGAAGTGAGCTGCGA
The DNA here is from genome assembly GCA_043733645.1 of Flavobacterium sp. GTDB lineage: Bacteria > Bacteroidota > Bacteroidia > Flavobacteriales > Flavobacteriaceae > Flavobacterium. Next base: position 1,266 of record JAYTGH010000364.1, read on the forward strand.
AAGATTATAAAAGAGAAACAATACATTGCTGATTCCGGTAATAAAGAGGAAGTAAAGCAAAAGCTTGAAAATCTGATTAAGAAAAGATTGGCTTCTGATGAACCAGTTTATCCGTTTGGGGATTATTTTAGTGACGAAAACTTCATCAAGACTTTAAATACAATTTTATCTGATTAAAAGTTATCATGTCTGAATATAAAATATCCATTCTCATTTCTACCAAAAATAGAAGCGAAGAATTACTACTTACACTTCAAAAGACAAAACAGTTGTTTAGTGAGAATGTAAAATGTTTAGTCTTTGATGATGGTTCAACTGATGGAACTTTCGAAAAAGTAAAACTTCATTTTCCCGAAGTTGATATAGTAAGAAATGAAATTTCTAAAGGATACATTTATTGCAGAAACAAAATGCTCAACGAAACCGAAGCTGATTTTGCTATTTCCCTTGACGATGATGCCCATTTTTTAAATGAAAATCCAATCGAAATCAGTACAAGCTATTTCACAAATAATCCAAATTGCGGTTTAATAGCGGCAAGAATTTTTTGGACAAAAGATTTTGCGGAAAATATAATTACCAATGAAAATCCACAACAAGTCAATGGCTACGTTGGTTGTGGACATATATGGAGAATGAAAGCCTGGCATGATATTCCAAACTATCCTGAATGGTTTCAATTTTATGGCGAAGAAAACTTTGCATCGCTTCAATTGTTTAAGAAGAAATGGGAAATTCATTATGTTCCTCAATTGTTTGTCCAGCATCGGGTTAATATGAAAGCAAGAGCAAAGTCAGTTTCAGAAGCAGCATTTAGGTACAGACGCGCCTTAAGAGCTGATTGGTGCAATTACTTTTTGTTTTCTCCACTTAGTAAAATTCCAAGAAAGATGACTTATTCTGTCTGGATACAGTTTAAAACCAAAATTTTCAAAGGTAATTTCCAAATCATAAAACCTTTATTCTCAGCAATGTTCGATTTGGTTTTATTTATTCCAAAACTTATCAAAAACAGAAATGCTTTGACTTCCGAAGAATATAAAGCATTTTGTGAATTAAACGAAGTGAAAATTTATTGGAAACCAGAAAAATAGTTATTTTTACTAACGTTTGAATTTATAAAAAAGCACACTAACAGCGAGATGATAAAAGATAAGATTAGAGAATTTATATACAAAAGATATAATATTAGTTTTTCTAAATCGGGTGATGATATTCAATTAATGAAGCTCATCAAAGAAACATCTCCGGGCTTATATGTTGATATTGGCTCATGGCATCCTGTAAAATCATCAAACACCTATTTTTTTTACCTTAGGGGTTGGAAAGGAATCTGTATCGATCCCAACCCGGAATTGATTGATTTGTATGCCAAGCTAAGGCCTAAAGATTCGTTTCTGAATTGTGCATTAGGCGATAGTTCTGAAAACTTAAATTACTATATGCTTAGCGATGCCTATTCTTCGATGAATACTTTAGATTACGATTTTATAGTTAATCATAAACTTGAAAATGAAGTAAAAGAAGTTAAAAATATACCTGTTTATAATTTGAAGGAAGTACTAGAAAAACATATCAATCCAAACGACAGATTAGATTTTTTTGATATCGATGTTGAAGGCTATGATTTAGAAGTTTTAAAAACAAATGACTGGAATAAATTCAGACCAAAAATAATTATTATAGAAACAGATGTTTCCATTCAGGACGATATTAATTCTCCTTCAACCCAATATCTTGCCAATCAAAAATACAGATTGTTAGGCAAATCAATAATTAATCAAAATCTGGGAAATCTTTTCTTCATAGATGATACATTATAAATGCGAAAAGGCTTAAACCCTCATAAAGACAAACCGCAAGAGCAATCCGACTTCGTTCATCAGGTCATCTTGCCCGTATTTATTCCCAATCAGGAGGGCTATTTTAAAGATAGTTTCAGGATACTTCAAATTTGCTTAGAGTCCTTGTTTAAAACTGCTCACAACAAAACTTTTATAAGCATTATTAATAACGGTAGCTGTAAAGAAATTAAAGAATATTTGGATCAATTATTCATCAGCCAGAAAATCCACGAAGTCATTCATACTGCCAATATCGGAAAACTGAATTCAGTTGTAAAAGGCCTTGTTGGAAACAACATTGAACTAGTAACCATAGCTGATTCTGATGTCTTTTTTCTCGAAAACTGGCAGCGTGAAACGGTAAAAATATTCAATGCTTTTCCAAAAGCCGGAGTTGTTGGCATAGTTCCGCAGTTCAGGAATTTTTCACATTCATGTGGAAATCTAATATTCGAAAACCTCTTTTCTAAAAAATTGAAATTTACTGAAGTTAAAAATCCAGAAGCTATGGAGAAATTTTTCCACAGCATTTGGGGCGATGCCAGTTTCAATCCGGCCCATCTAAAATGGAATTTGACAATTGAAAATGAAAAAAGTATTGCTGTTGTTGGCTCCGGACATTTTGTGGCAACGTATCGGAAAGCTATTTTCGATGAAACAAAGACATATTTTGGTTATAAAATGGGTGTAGACACCGAACTTTATTTAGATGAAATTCCTTTGAAAAAAGGCTTATGGCGATTGACAACAAATGATAATTATGCCTACCACATGGGTAATGCTTTCGAAGATTGGATGCAGGAAATTTTAGATAAAATCACTAGCAACACTGCTAAAAATGAAATGGTATTAGAAGTTTCAGAAGTGAGAAACTGCAGTAAAATTAGTTACTTTATTAAGAACAAACTCTTCATTAAATTCTTTAATAAAAAACCTTTAAGACGTTTTTTTTATAAAATTAAAGGATTGCCTAAACACGAGATTGACCATTATTGATTTAGGCGTACCATAAAGTGATAGTTAAGTATTAACATTATCGAAATCATAAATAAAGAATTTTTTTTTGGAAAATATGTCATAAAAAAATCTGTCATAAAAAAAATTATGACAGAAAAAATTATGACAAAAAAAAAATAAAGTTGTTCGCGCTGAAACAGAAAATATGTGATAAAACATATAGAAAACCACAAAAACGTTTATTTTTACAATCACTAATTTCACTAATGAAAAATATCGCAATAATTCCTGCGCGTGGCGGTTCAAAACGACTTCCCAATAAAAATATTCTGCTGCTTGATGGTATTCCACTGATTGCGCATAGTATTATTTATGCTCAAAAAAATACAGCTATTGTTGATGCCATTTTTGTTTCTACAGACGATGAAAAAATAAAAGAAATTGCAATACAATACGGTGCTAAAGTTATCGACAGACCAAGTGAATTATCAGGAGATTCAGAACCTACCGTAAGCGCATTGAAGCATTGTTTAGAAATCATAAATGATAATAAAATCGAGAATGTAATTCTTCTGCAGCCAACAAACCCATTACGTCCACAAAATTTATTACAGGAAGCTTTTGAAGTTTATACAGATAAGAATTGCGACAGTCTTTTTACCGTAACTAGAAATCATCAAAAATTTGGTAAAATTGTAAACACCGAATTTATTCCTTTTAATTACGAAATCGGGCAAAGAAGCCAGGATTTAGAGCCAATTTATTCCGAAAACGGATTGTTATATATCAGTAAAACAAAAGCTATTTTGAATGATGAAATAATTACCCAGGATGCCTTTCCATATGAAGTAAATCATGTTTTTTCAA
>JAYTGH010000365.1:0-1650 GCA_043733645.1 Flavobacterium sp.
ACAGGGTTCATCGCAACAGGTCTTGTTCTTGGTCTTCTTCCTAACCATCTTGTTCTACCTGCTTTACCAGATACAATAAGTTGATGATCAGAATTCGATACAGCTCCAATAGTTGCTGAACAAGTCAACAAGATTAATCTTGTTTCACCTGATGGCATTTTAATTGTAGCGTATTTTCCGTCTCTCGCCATTAACTGAGCAAAAGTTCCAGCCGAACGAGCAATAACTGCTCCTTGACCCGGACGTAACTCAATACAAGAAATAACTGTTCCCAAAGGAATTTTACTTAATGGCAATGTGTTCCCAATTTCCGGAGAAGCATCTTCACCAGACACAACTGTCTGACCAACTTGCAATCCGTTTTGAGCAACGATATACGTTTTTTGTCCATCAGCATAAGCTAACAAAGCAATAAACGCCGTTCTGTTTGGATCATATTCAATTGATTTCACTGAAGCTGGAATACCATCTTTAGTTCTTTTGAAATCAATCATACGATACCTTTGTTTGTGACCACCGCCTGTATAACGCATGGTCATTTTTCCTTGACTATTTCTACCGCCTGAGTTTTTTATCGGTGCGATCAATGAACGCTCCGGCTTATCAGTCGTGATGGCGTCAAAACCATTCACAACTCTAAAACGCTGACCAGGGGTAATAGGTTTTAATTTTCTAACTGACATTTTCTATTAGATATTATTATAAAAATCTATTGTTTCTCCTTCTTTTACTTGTACGATAGCTTTCTTGTAGCTATTCGTTTTTCCGCTAATCAAACCACTTTTTGTATATTTAGTAGTTCGGTCAGCTCTATAGTTCATCGTGTTTACATCAACAACAGTAATTCCATAAGCAGCTTCGATAGCTTTCTTAATTTGAACCTTGTTGGCTTTTTTGTCAACAACAAAACCAAAACGATTGAAAATCTCACCTTCTTTGGTGATTTTTTCTGTTATGATAGGTTTAATTATGATACTCATGACCTGTTATTTGTTTAAATTTTCAACAATTCCTTCTAAAGAACCTTCCGAGAGAACTAAGTTATTTGCATTTAAAATTGCATAAGTGCTTAATTCTGAGTTAGTTATGACGCTAGAGGCTTTCAAATTACGTGACGACAAATATACATTTTTATTTGATTCTCCCAACACAAACAAAGATTTTTTGTTTTCTAACCCCAATGCTTTCAAAACATTGATGAAATTTTTAGTGTTTGGTGTTTCAAAATTGAAGTCTTCAACAACTACTATATTTGACTCTTTTGCTTTAATAGAGAATGCTGATTTTCTTGCTAATCTCTTTACCGTTTTATTCAATTTGAAAGAATAACTTCTTGGACGTGGTCCAAAAACAGTTCCTCCACCTTTGAACAAAGGGTTTTTTGCACTACCGGCACGTGCTGTACCAGTACCTTTTTGCTTTTTAATCTTACGCGTAGAACCCGCAACTTCAGCTCTTTCTTTAGCTTTGTGCGTTCCTTGTCTTTGATTTGCTAAATATTGTTTAACATCAAGATAAACCGCGTGATTATTTGGCTCAATTGCGAAAACTGAATCAGAAAGTTTAACTTTTCTTCCAGTTTCTTTTCCGTTGATATCTAAAACTTTTACTTCCATTACTTCTGAATGATTACATAAGAGTTTTTGCATC
>JAYTGH010000366.1:0-4927 GCA_043733645.1 Flavobacterium sp.
TCGAATAATTTCCTAGTTTCATATAAGTAAGAATTTGTGCAAAATGAACATCGGTAAAAGCTTCAACAGTTTTTAATTCAATAACTAATTTATTTTCAATCAATAAATCAATTCTATATCCTTGTTCTAGTTTTATTTCTTTATAAACCAATGGCAACCCTTTTTCACATTCAACTTGAATTTTACTTTTTTTAATTTCATAAAATAAACATTCCTTATAAGCAGATTCTAAAAGGCCTGGTCCAAGATTTCTGTGAACTTCTATCGCTAACCCAATTATTTTTTCTGTTAAATCATTTATTTGCATAATTTATTTATTTTATTACACAGAGATTCACAGAGTTTTTATTTATTTTTTTCTTTTTGAGATTCACAGAGATATATAGCTTACTTAATTTTCTCTGTGCATCTCCTTTTTCCTCAGTGTATCTCTGTGTAACTTTCTGTAACTAAAGAAACGATTGTAAAGCCAATTCATAACTCTTCAAACCAAAACCAATTATTATTCCTTTTGCGTTTGCAGAAATAAAGGATTGATGACGAAAGGTTTCTCTAGAAAAGGTATTCGATATATGAACTTCTATCACAGAAGTTGAAATAGCTTTTACTGCATCGCCAATTCCCACGGAAGTATGAGTATACGCCGCAGCATTGAGAATAATACCGTCATAAGTAAACCCAGCTTCCTGAATTTTATCAATCAGTTCGCCTTCTATATTACTTTGGAAATATTGTAAATCTATTGAAGGATATTTAAGTTTTAATTCATTGAAATAATCGGTAAAAGTTATATTACCGTATACTTCGGGTTCACGTTTGCCTAATAAATTTAGGTTTGGACCATTTATGATAATAATTTTCATATTTGAGTGATGTTTTCAGTAAAAGTATATAATCTTAGGGAATACTAAAAGTCAAATTTAACACTATTTTTATCTCAATCTTTATGAAAATAGCGATAAAACCCTCTATTTCCAATAGATTGATTTTTTTAAAAAAGGCTTTTTTTCGTTAATATCTATTATAATTTGCTGATATGTAGCAGGTTGTTATCAACACGTTGTTAATAACATTGTTAATAACTGCGATACGTACTTGCATTGATAGAAAAGGATTACTTATAAATTTGTTCATATTAATTTTAAAATTAAACAAACATGAAAAAAATTATTTTAACAGTAGCTGCAGTATTCGCTTTGACGTTTGCTAATGCACAAGACAAAAAAGAAAGTACTGGTGGACCAGGTTTCGCTAATGGAGATTTGTACTTAACAGGTACAGCTGGATTTAATAACACAAAAACTGGTAATGCTAAAGCTGATGGTTTTACATTATCTCCAGGTTTAGGTTATTTTATAGCTGACAACATTGCAATTGAAGGTCAATTGACTTACACATCAGGAAAAGATAACAATACTGTGGATTTTCCCGGTCAAGATTTTAAAACTACTGGATTTGGAATTGGCGCAGGTGCTAGATACTACTGGACTCCTGCAAGCCAGTTTTCTCTTTCTATAGGTGCTAATGTGACTTACATGTCAACTAAAGAAGAGGTTGGGTCAGCTAGTCGTACAGGTAAAGAAATCGGTTTAAACATTCCGTTAGGAATGAACTATTTCGTGTCTAATGACTTCGCTCTTACTTCTACGTGGGGAGGTTTTGGTTATTCTTCTAACGATAACTATGGAGTTGGTGACAAAACTACTGGATTTAATTTAGGTCTTGATTTGTCTACCATCAAGTTCGGTTTGTTATACAAACTGTAATTGTTTTAGAATATATACATTTAAACCGCGCCATTGGCGCGGTTTTTTTTTATGCAAAAAACGAAGAAAATTTGCGCTGTAATAAATTATTGATATATTTGCCCTACTAATTTTAAAATTAAACAAAACATGAAAAAAATTATTTTAACAATTGCAGTAGTAATGGCTGCAACTTTTGCCAATGCGCAAGACAAGAAAGAAAGTGTTACCACGAGTGAAATTGCATTCGGAATAAAAGGTGGTTACATTAACTCAAACTTTACAGGAGATGTTTCAGGAACTGCTACTGGAGGTTTTTACATTGGAGGTTTAGTAGACTTTCACGTTACCGAAAAATTCCATGTTCAGCCTGAATTATTGTATTCTATGGAAGGAGCTAAAGATGCTAAATTAAACTACTTAAGAATTCCTATCATGGCTAAATTTTTTGTAGGTGAAGGCTTTAATTTGCAAGCTGGTCCGGAATTGGCTTTCAAAGCTGGTGGTGATGATACCATTAAGGATTCTGTTAAATCAATGGATTATGGTTTAGGTTTGGGTGCTGCTTACGAAATGGCATCAGGTTTAATGTTTGATGCTAGATATAACTTAGGTTTAGCTAATATTTCTAATGGTGGTGGTACTTTAAAAAATACCTCTTTCCAAATTGGTTTAGGTTACCGATTCTAATCATTGTCATATTACTTATGAAAGCCTCTCCATCGGAGAGGCTTTTTTTATAGCCATACATTTCGTTACTTTACCCTATGAACTGGAACAGCTATATAAAAAGTTTTCAATCCTATTTAAAAATTGAACGAGGTTTGTCAAAAAACACCGTTGAAAATTACATTTTCGATTTAGAGCGATTGACTAAGTTTTTACATGAAAATGAAATAACTATTTCTCCCGAGAAAATTAGCGAAGAAATTATTCAACAGTTTATATATTCTGTTTCCAAAGAAGTGAATGCTCGTTCACAAGCGAGGATAATTTCCGGGCTTAAAAGCTTTTTTAGCTATCTGATTTTTGAAGATTATCGAACGGATAATCCAATGGAATTGATAGAAGCACCAAGATTAGGTAGAAAACTTCCTGATACGTTATCATTAGAAGACATCGACAATCTAATTGCAGCTGTCGATTTATCTAAACTAGAAGGTGAACGAAACAGAGCCATGTTGGAAACCCTATATGGTTGCGGACTTCGGGTTTCTGAAATTATTACTTTGAAAATTTCAGATTTATTTTTTGATGAAGGTTTTATCAAAATTACTGGAAAAGGAAATAAACAGCGATTTGTTCCAATTGCTAAATCAACGCAAAAGTATATTGAATTATACAAGAACTCAATCAGAACACATCTCGATATTGTAAAAGGTTTTGAAGACACGCTATTTTTAAACAGAAGAGGAAAGCAACTTACCCGTGCTATGGTTTTTACAATAGTAAAAGAATTAGCAGTCAAAATTAATTTATCGAAAAATATTAGTCCGCATACTTTAAGACATTCATTTGCAACACATTTGCTTGAAAATGGCGCCGATTTGCGTTCTATTCAGATGATGTTAGGGCACGAATCTATTACTACTACAGAGATTTATGTTCATTTAGACAGAAAACATTTAACACAAATTATCAATAAATTTCATCCCAGAAAAATGTAGTTTGGGTATTAATTATCTATTTTTGTTGCAGCCAAAAAAATAATAAAACAACCCCAAATCTCTTTTAAATGAAGTTTAACAACGTCTTTGTCGTTGATGATGATAAGATACATCACTTTATCATTAAGAAGTTACTCGAAAATAATAATATTGCTATTGAACCTTTTTTTTTTGAAAATGGTTTGGATGCCATAAATGATTTAAAGGTAAAAATCAATAATGGTGTTATTCTTCCTGATTTAATCTTATTGGATATCAATATGCCTATATTAGATGGATGGCAATTTTTAGAGGAATTTATAGGTCTTAAAACAAAAACTGTGGAGGATATTGTAATCCACATCATAAGTTCTTCCGACAATAGAATCGATATCGAAAAAGCAGAAAATTTCAAAGATGTAATTGAAAATTATTTCGTAAAACCAATGACTGCTGACGCAATAAAAAGCATCTTCTTATAATAAAAAAGGCCACCAATTGGTCGCCTTTTTTATCAAATATAAATTTCTATTTCGCAATATTTACTGCTCTCGTTTCACGAATTACAGTAATCTTAACCTGACCTGGATAAGTCATTTCTGTTTGAATTTTTTGAGAAATTTCAAATGAAAGACTAGCTGCATTTTCATCGCTTACTTTTTCACTTTCAACAATTACACGAAGTTCACGGCCAGCTTGGATGGCATAAGCATTTTTAACACCATTAAATCCAAAGGCAATGTTTTCTAAATCTTTTAATCTTTGAATGTATGAATCCAAAACTTGACGTCTAGCGCCTGGTCTTGCACCTGAAATTGCGTCACAAACCTGTATGATTGGAGAGATTAAATATTTCATTTCAATCTCATCGTGATGCGCTCCAATGGCATTACACACTTCTTCTTTCTCACCAAATTTTTCTGCCCATTGCATTCCCAATAATGCGTGTGGCAAATCACTTTCTGCATCAGGCACTTTTCCGATATCGTGAAGTAAACCGGCACGTTTTGCTAGTTTTACATTCAAGCCTAACTCTGCTGCCATGATTCCACAAAGTTTAGAAACCTCACGTGAGTGTTGTAATAAGTTTTGTCCATAAGATGAACGATATTTCATTCTTCCTACTACTTTGATTAATTCTGGATGTAAACCGTGAATTCCCAAATCGATTACAGTACGCTTACCAACTTCAATGATTTCATCATCAATTTGTTTCGTTGTTTTAGCTACAACTTCTTCAATTCTTGCTGGGTGAATTCTACCGTCAGTTACTAATTTGTGTAATGATAAACGAGCAATTTCTCTTCTCACAGGATCAAAACAAGAAAGTATGATAGCTTCTGGTGTATCGTCTACAATGATTTCAACTCCAGTCGCCGCTTCAAGTGCGCGGATATTTCTTCCTTCGCGACCAATGATTCTTCCTTTCACATCATCGGATTCAATATTGAAAACAGAAACGCAATTCTCAACCGCTTCTTCCGTTCCAACACGTTGAATGGTGTTGATGATGACTTTCTTAGCTTCTTGTTGCGC
>JAYTGH010000367.1:0-1650 GCA_043733645.1 Flavobacterium sp.
TATTGGATTGTGTCGCGGAAAGAAAACCTATGATAAACGCGAAAGTCTCAAGGAACAAGACACTAAGCGCGATTTGGATAGGATTAAGAAGTCATTTTAATTTTTATTTTCCAATAACGGAACAAATTTAAAATCCCCAAATTCGTGTTTTTCAAACTGGGTTTCGTTTTTGCGGATCAGCATCGTCATTATTTGCTCCTTATCTCCAACAGGAATAACAAGCTTTCCTCCTATTTTTAATTGAGCCATCAATGGTTTGGGAATAATTGGCGCACCAGCAGTAACAATGATACTGTCAAAAGGCGCATGGTTTGGCAATCCTTTATAGCCATCACCAAAAGATAAATGTTTGGCACGAATTCCTAATTTTGGTAATAATGTCGATGTCGTTTTAAACAATTCGTTTTGTCTTTCTATCGAATAGACTTTGGCGCCCATAGCCACTAAAACTGCGGTTTGATAACCCGAACCGGTACCGATTTCAAGAATTTTATGGTCTTTTTTAACTTCTAATAATTGACTTTGAAAAGCTACAGTATAAGGTTGCGAAATGGTTTGTCCGGCTCCAATAGGAAACGCTTTGTCTTGATAAGCAAAATCTTCAAAACTTGAATCTAGAAACAAATGTCTTGGAATTATTTTAATTGCTTCCAATACTTTTTTATCTGTAATTCCTTTTTCTGCCAAAAGTTTGGCCAATTGATTTCGAAGTCCTTGATGCTTGCTTGTGTCTTTCAATTTGGGTTGTAATTTATTTCGTAAAAATAGAAAACAAATTATCAATTATCAATTACCAATTATTAATTAATTTCTATTTTTGATAAAATTTATCTTTATGCTTAAAGTTGGCGTTTTAGGTGCCGGTCACCTCGGAAAAATACACTTACGGTTATTGCAACAATCTGAAAAATATGAACTCGTTGGTTTTTATGATGAAAATCACGAAAATGGATCCAAAATCGAAGCTGAATTTGGATATAAACAATTTGATACTATTGCCAAATTAATCCACGCTGTAGATGTTATTGATGTTGTAACTCCTACTCTTTCGCATTACAAATGTGCCAAGGTTTCTATCAAATCGGGGAAACATGTTTTTATAGAAAAACCAATTTCTACAACGGTTGAAGAAGCCGAAGAAATTATCGCTTTAGCAAAAGAATACAATGTCAAAGGACAAGTTGGTCATGTGGAGCGCTTCAATCCGGCGTTTACTGCTGTGAAAGATATGATTGAAAGCCCAATGTTTATCGAAACACACCGTTTGGCAGAATTCAATCCGCGTGGTACTGATGTTCCAGTGGTTTTAGATTTAATGATACACGATATCGATGCTATTTTAAGCGTTGTAAAATCGAAAGTAAAATTTGTTCATGCCAGTGGCGTTTCGGTTTTGAGTCAGTCACCCGATATTGCCAATGCCCGTATCGAGTTCGAAAATGGTTGTGTAGCCAATATTACTTCAAGTAGAATTTCGATGAAGAATATGCGTAAGTCGCGTTTCTTCCAGAAAGATGCTTATATCTCGGTTGATTATCTGGACAAAACTTGCGAAGTCGTAAAAATGAAGGAAGCTCCTGAAGTTCCTGGAGATTTTGATATGATTCTACAGAATGCAGAAGGCGACCGTAAGCAAATTTATTTTAATAA
>JAYTGH010000368.1:0-4925 GCA_043733645.1 Flavobacterium sp.
AAATAAACAAAATAAAATATCAGAATTATAAACTAAATTAATAACTTTGAACATAACCAAAAAAGACCATCTGTTGCATTAAGGTCTTGAATCCACCCACAATCCTGAAATAGGTTGACAAAAAATCAACAACTATTTACAGGACAACATGAAAGAAAAGAAACTCCCCTGTCAGAAAAAATCCGTTGGATTTGACTTAAAATTAAAGATTATTGATGAAGTATGTAACGGACAAATTTCCGTCAATCACGCGTCGGTAAAATACCAGGTCGGACGCAATGCAATTTATTATTGGTTGCAAAAATATACTACCTTAGAGCAAAAGCAAAAAGGAATGGCAAACAAAGACGAAATCAAAAAACTAAAGGAAAGAATCGAAGAACTGGAGTTCATAAAGGACTTCCAGCAGATGATAATTGCCGAAGCAGAAATTGATACCGGGAACGATTACGCAAAAAAGTCGCTGCCCGAATCATTGGCCAAAGAAGTGGAACTAAAGAAAAAAGCCATTTTAAAATCAAATGGCTCTGCCAATGCTTCGGGATCTCAAGACAAGCCTTCTACAAAAAAATGAACGGCTGTAAAAAACAAAAATATGAGAATGAGAAGCTTGTGAAAATGGTCATCGATAAAAGAGGCGAAATAAACCAGTCAACCGGAGGAAGAAAGTTACATCTGCTTTTACAAGACCAAATGAAGCAAGAGAATATCAAAATGGGACGCGATAATTTCTTTGGCTTTCTAAGGGCTCATACCCTACTGGTACCCAAACAACGCAACTTTACACGAACCACAAACTCCAATCATCTATTCAGAAAATTTAAAAATTTGGTTCAGAATAAAGTGCCAAACCATCCGGAAGAACTCTGGGTCAGCGATATTACTTATCTAAGACTAAACGGAAAAAATGCCTATTTAGCTTTAGTAACTGATGCCTATTCTAAACAAATAATGGGGTTTCATATAGCAACCAATATGAAAGCTTCCTTATCCATAGAAGCCTTGAAAATGGCCTTGAAAAACAGAAAATATCCAAATAGAAAACTAATCCATCATTCCGACAGAGGATTCCATTACTGTTGGCCAGAATATGTAAAAACGCTACAAGACAATGATATTCTTATAAGCATGACAGAACAATACGATCCTTATGAAAATGCCCTTGCAGAAAGACTCAACAAAACAATGAAGTATGAGTTCGGGCTTAATCAAACCATTCCAAATAAAACAATAGCACAGAAGATGGTAAGACGCGCTGTAAAGATTTATAACACATTAAGACCTCATGATGACAGCTTAAATGGAAGAACGCCCATTAGCGTATATTTAAATGCCGACATACCTTATAAATCTTATCGTAGGAATAAAAAAATTATTTATCTAAATTTGAATTGAAAACAAAGTAAAAAAATGTCAACCTATTTCAGAACGCTACACATCTATTTTGCACATCCATATTCTCCCTGGGAAAGAGGCACTAACGAAAATACTAACGGGCTAATAAGACGCTATTTTCCAAAGAAAACAGACTTTAATACAATTACTGAACAGCAGCTAAAACAAGCTCAAAATCGCCTTAATAACAGACCAAGAAAAGTACTGAAATACAAAACGCCAGCTTACATGCTTGAACTGGAAATAAACAAAATAAAATATCAGAATTGTAAACTAAATTAATAACTTTGAACATAACCAAAAGAGACCAACTGTTGCATTAAGGTCTTGAATCCACCATTATTAAGAACTCGAAGTTGCCAGTTATCACGACAAAAGAATACTTAAAGAAATAAGCGCCTACTGCTAGCCGTTTGGCGCAATGAATTATTCAATTTTAAAAAAGTCATTTTTGGCTACTCGCCATTTTTAGAGTATAATCAAAAAACTATTTTCTTTGAAAGTTGATTTTCTGCCCGACATCCATTCCATTATTCTTGGCTAACACACCACACATGTGAAATAACATTCGGGCACCAACATTGCCATCCCAATCATCCTTTTCTCCCGGGGCAACTTCTACCAAATCAAAACCAATAATTTCTTTTCCGCTTGCTGCTAATTTGTTAAACAAATAAGTAGCTTGCTCGAACGAAAATCCACCAGGAACCGGTGTCCCAGTATTTGGGCAATACCAAGGATACATTCCGTCAATATCAAAACTGATGCAAACTTTTTGTGGCAAGGCTGTAATAATTGCATCACATTGTTCTGCCCAAGTTTTACCTTCAAAGGTTTCAGCTTTCAAATCTGCATCGGTATTTACCAAAACTCTGCCTTTGGCTTGTTGCACAACTTCAACTTCCTGCTCACAGAAATCACGAATACCAACCTGAACAATTTTCGAAATCTGAGGAATCTGTAAAGCATTATACATTATCGATGCATGAGAATAAGTAAATCCTTCATAAGCAATACGCAAATCCATGTGAGCATCAAGATGCAAAATTCCAAAGTCGTCATGTATTGAAGCTAAAGCTTCATAATATCCTAATGGTGTGGAATGGTCGCCACCAAGCAGCGCTACTTTTTTGCCTTGCTTCATCCAAAACAGTACTTTTTCTTTGACTTCTGAATGCAAATCGCAACAAACTTTGTTGATGATTTTCAAGTCTGAAACTAAACTTGGATGATTATTTAAATCTTCTCCTTTTTCAAGTGCTTGAATTATGGGTTGCGCTAATGCTTTATAGCTATTAGAATTAATTTTCCAATGCTCTGGTGCTTGATCATAATACATGCCGAGTTTCCATAGCTCTGGAAAGTCCTGATGGTTTAAATCTACCTGAAATGAAGCGTCCAAAATCGCTTCTGGTCCATCTGAAGCGCCGGCGCCGTAACTTACTGTTACTTCCCACGGTACAGGAATAATAACGATTTCTGATTGTTCTGCCGAAAATGGTAATCCAAAAATGGTAGCATCTGCTAAACCTGGTTGACTTGGATCGAAAGTATCTATGATTTGTTGTTTGGTCATTGTCTTAAAATTGAAAGTGACAAAGTTATTCCGAAACTTCGGGATTGCAAAGTATTTTTGGTATAGATGTAAAAAAGAAAGCCATCTGGTTTTTAGAACGAGATGGCTTTCTTTAATGCTAATAATTTTGATTTATTCTTTTATGAATTTATAAGATACTTTGGCGTTATTGAAATATACGTTATAAATACCTTTTGCTAAAGAACTAATATCAATATTTCCGTCGTTAGTAATTACCGCTTTTGTCAAAACTGTTTGCCCTAACATATTGTAGATAGTTATACTTTCTTCGCTGTCAAAATCACCTTTAACGTTCAAAACATTTGCAGCAGGATTTGGATATAATACAAAATGATTTTTAACTGATTCATTAACTCCTAAGAATGGATTAATAGTAAGTTGGAATGTTCTTGTTATCGAAGTGCCACTTGTAGCAACCATTGTGATGGTATACACTCCTGGTGCTAAAATTGTTCCAACCACAGGACTTTGAGTTAATCCTGCATCACAGCTATTCGTTATTGGATTAGCCAAAGCAGCATAGCTTGGCAATGTATATGTATTAGTTGCATCAGCAGTAACAGTTTGATTAGCAATAGATGCCATTCTAAAGGTAATTGAAGGCATAACATATCCTCTGTCTGTGAATTTTTCTGTGAAAACCTGTATGTCGGCACAAGGATAATTCATATTGATAGCAGCTTGTCTCACAGCTATTGCACCGTTTTGTTGGTCAGTAGAACTATTTGTCAATACTAAACCATTTAAAAATGCCTTATCCATTTTTGTTCTTCCTATAACATCCCATATCTGCATTAGTGCGGTAACCCAAATTTGTCCGTCAGTGTGAGCTGCACCGCCTTGCAATCCTACTAAATCTCCTGGGTAAACCCCATAATAATCAGTAGTTCTACCAGCCCAGCAAGTATTATGCCCATCCCAACTAAACATATATTGAGATGCAGCATCGGTTAATTGCCATTGATTTAAACTCCTACTGTACGATTGTGCCCAATAGTCACTATTGCCTTCCCCTAAATATTGCGAAACGTTTCCATTAGTCATCCATTTATGGACTCCGTGACCAAATTCATGCCAAATAACATCGGCATCCTCTGCATCATCTACACAGCCTTCTCCAAAAGAAATCTGATCTGTAGAAGGAAGAAAATGTGAATTATCAGCACCACTTAATCCTGATGGATCATATCTAAGAACTCCACCATTTAAACTTGGTCTGCAAGTGATTCCTAAAGTCTCATTGATATATCTCAAACTTTTATCCAAATGATAAAAAACATTAACTGCTTCAAAAGCGTTATTAGATCTTGTAAAATTGAAAGCATTTGTTGCTTGAGTAAACAAGCTTGTAGTTGGTGCTTCAAAATCAGTAATTTCTACATAAGAACTTTTTAATTTGTATACTCCAGATGTTAAATCGATTTCCGGTAAAGTCACTGATGTTCTTGCCGCGGTCAGTTGTGCAGTATCAGCATCATTCCCATCAACATAACCTGCAGTTCCATAAGCAACATGAGCGTAAGACAATGGGTCAGATAAATAAACCATAGCGGTTCCCGTTACAAAAGCTAAAGGAGCCATTGGTTTTAAAACTTTATTAGCAAATGATTTTTTATGATGATATAATGCAACGTCTTTTGTACTTAAAACGTTTCCTGTTTGAGCATCAACTAAAACTTCCCAGCTTCCATTACCACTTTGTGGATTAGTCACAACCCTGTAAACCAATTTTGTTTGGTCGTTTACTTTGGTAACGATTAAATTATTTTCGGCAACAGTGTACTCGCAAGTGAATTTTAAACTTTCTTTTGATGCGTTTAAAGCTGCTTCTTCAGAAAGACTTGGTGTTGTTGCAACATTTTCTATTGTAGTGTCATAGGAATCTGAAGTAAAAACCAACTCATTACTTGGGTTGAAATTTACTACAATTTCT
>JAYTGH010000369.1:0-1643 GCA_043733645.1 Flavobacterium sp.
GTCCCGTTTTTCTTGCTGGCTAAAACATAAATGAAGTATTGACGAAACTGTTGCATTGTAAATCATTTTGTTCGTGGATTCCCGCCTGCGCGGGAATGACAAAAGCGAGCTATGTTTAATGTTCAGAAATCAATTCCAATTCTGTTCTAAAAGCCAGCATTTTGTCTCCAAACAACGAAGCGCTTTCGGCTCTGAGTTTCGGAGCATCTTCATCATAATAACGTTGTAATGTTTCTTTAGAATCGGTAGTAAATTGAACTGAATAGGTTGTTCCGCCCATATCTTCTTCTACCAAAACTTTTACCATTCGGGCTGATGAGAATTTTCCTGTGGCCAACATGTCGTTAATATGTTTTTCCTGCATCCATTGCATCCATTGGTCGTGAACGCTTTCGTGGATATTTATTGTTACGTTATAAAGAATCATTTGAAAAGGGTTATGTGTTTATAAGTTTAAAAGGTTATATTTAAACTGCCGACTGCCACTGCAAACTGACCACTAAAGATTGGTGTCTCCTCGTAATTTTCTGTATTTATTTCGGGAATCAACATAATAGATACTGTCTTCGTGTTTGGTGAGCATCTCTTCATAAAGCAGCTTTGCTTTTTCTGTATCTTTCAGTTGGATATTATAAATTTCTGCCGAAAAATAAAGCGCTTCATCAATATAAATACACTCTTTATGGTTCTTGATTATTTCATCATAGTTGGCTAAAGCATTGGCAAAATCACCCATTTTTTCATAGATTTTTCCTATACGCAAAAGCGTTACAGGTTCGATATCTTCGCCTTTGTGTTCCTTTAAAATTAATTGAAATCCGGCTAACGCTTCCTTCTTTTTATTTTGATATAAAAGAAAATCAGCACGCGCAAATTTTTTCAACGCTACCTGTAAAGAATCATCAACGGTGTTGTCGCTTATTAGTAAAAATAAATCCAGCGCATCATTAGCAATCAATTGTGATGAAGCTGATTTCAGGACTTTCAGTTGGTGTGATGCCCAATCAAAATCGGTTTTAAAATAGCTGGTTCTAGCGGTTTTTAAACTGGCTTCCTGACCAATAACATCGCCACTCATATCTTCATCAATCTGCGAATAATAAATCAGTGCCTGATTGAATTTTTCTTCAAATAAATAGATATCTGCCAACTCCATTTTCACATCTGCCATTTGAAAGTTGTTTATTGGCATTTCCATCACACTTTTCAAAATCGCTTTCGCTTTTTCCGGATTATTTAAATGAAATGCATTAAAATCAGCCTGTAATTTTAAAAGAGGAAGCGTATACGGGCTTACGCCAAATTCTTTAATCAATGCGTCTAGTTCTGCTGTTATAGCCGGATACTCTTTCTCTGTTGCGTGGTCAATTTTCATTTGTATCAAATAGGAATGCGATTGAATTAACAAATCTAAATCCTTTGTATTTTCGAGTACGAAATTCAAAATTTCAGTAGCCGAATCCTGGTCATTGTCTTCAATTGCCATTTGTCCTAAATTCACAATATTGGCAAAAGAATCAGGGTTTCGTTTGTAAATCGCTTTTTGCTGAATAAAGGCTTTGCCATATTCTTTTTGTTGTACAAAAAACCAGCTTAGGAAATCATTCCAAAAAACATCCTGCGTTTTTTGGGCTCTGAGTAAG
>JAYTGH010000370.1:0-4908 GCA_043733645.1 Flavobacterium sp.
AAATACCATTTGGGTTTAACGGCCGAAAGAAAAACAAAATCGGGCAAAAAAATCAACCTGAATTTAGCACCAAATCCTTCGCATTTAGAAACGGTTGGAGCTGTTATAGAAGGAATTACTCGTGCCAAACAAGACAAATATTTTCCTGACGATTTCTCCAAAGTATTGCCAATCGCCGTTCATGGTGATGCCGCAGTTGCCGGACAAGGAATTGTTTACGAAATTGTACAAATGGCGCAGCTTGACGGTTACAAAACCGGAGGAACGATTCATATTGTAATTAACAACCAAGTTGGATTTACGACCAATTATTTAGATGCACGTTCGTCAACGTATTGTACCGATGTTGCCAAAGTTACTTTGTCGCCGGTACTTCACGTAAATTCGGATGATGCGGAAGCCGTTGTTCACGCCATGCTTTTTGCTTTAGATTTCAGAATGCAGTTTGGTCGCGATGTATTTATCGATTTG
Organism: Flavobacterium sp.; assembly: GCA_043733645.1. Taxonomy (GTDB): domain Bacteria; phylum Bacteroidota; class Bacteroidia; order Flavobacteriales; family Flavobacteriaceae; genus Flavobacterium. The sequence goes on from JAYTGH010000370.1 coordinate 472, forward strand.
CTAGGTTACAGAAAATATGGTCATAACGAAGGTGATGAGCCACGTTTCACGCAACCGGTTTTATACAAACTCATTGCAAAGCATCAAAATCCGAGAGAGATTTATGCAGAGAAATTAATTGCTGCCGGAATAGTTGATGCTGCGTATTTAACCAAAATAGAAAACGAATACAAAGACAATCTTGATGAAAATCTGCAAGCATCTCGTAAAAAAGATTTGACTATTATCAAGCCGTTTTTACAGGACGAATGGAAAGGCTATGTTCAGGTTTCGGATGATGAAATGCTGAAAAAAGTCGATACCACTTTCGACAAAAAGAAATTAGATGAAATCATCGTTTCGGTTGCTACATTGCCATCGGATAAAAAATTCATTAGCAAAATAACCAAGATTGTCACCGATAGAAAAACGATGTATGACAACGATGTCATCGATTGGGGAACAGCCGAAACATTAGCTTACGGCTCATTATTGACCGAAGGTTATGATGTTCGTGTATCGGGCCAGGACGTTGAAAGAGGAACGTTTTCACACCGTCACGCCGTTGTAAAAGTAGAAGATAGCGAGGAAGAAGTAATTCTTCTGAACACAGTAAAAGATAAAAAAGGAAAGTTTAATATTTTCAATTCCCTACTTTCAGAGTATGGTGTTTTAGGATTTGATTATGGTTATGCTTTAACAAATCCAAATGCGTTAACAATTTGGGAAGCACAATTTGGGGATTTCTCCAATGGAGCCCAAATCATGATTGACCAATACATATCGTGTGGCGAAGACAAATGGAACAACCAAAACGGAATTGTCCTTTTGTTGCCTCATGGTTACGAAGGGCAAGGCGCAGAGCACTCTTCGGCGCGTATGGAAAGATATTTACAACTTTGTGCACGTCACAATATGTTTGTGGCCGATTGTACAACGCCAGCGAATTTCTTCCACTTGTTGCGTCGCCAAATGAAAACCAAATTCCGTAAACCCTTAGTTGTATTTACGCCAAAAAGTTTGTTGCGTCATCCGCTATGCGTTTCCACTCGTGAGGAATTATTCAAAGGACAATTCCAGGAAACGATTGATGACAAATCAGTCGACAAGGAAAAAGTAAAAACCGTAGTTTTCTGCACCGGGAAATTCTATTACGATATTCTAGCCGAAAGAGAAAATGTAGGCAGAAATGATGTAGCTTTGGTTCGTATCGAGCAGTTATTCCCGTTGCCAACCGAGCAGTTGAAAGCGATAATTAAAGGTTATTCAAATGCTGACGATTTCGTTTGGGCGCAGGAAGAACCAAAGAATATGGGCGCCTACAGCTTTATGTTGATGAATTTCGATTTAGTAAAATGGAGATTAGCATCGCTTAAAGCCTACGCAGCACCAGCAGCAGGAAGTCACACAAGAGATAGAAGACGTCATGCGGATGCTATCCGAATGGTTTTTGATAAAAATTTATTCAGATAGTCATTGCGAGGAACGAAGCAATCTCATAATCTGAATTACAATAGCTTTTATTTGAAGCTATTTCCCGCTATCCGTTGCAATCTTTTTATCTCGTTTTGAGAACGAGTTAAAAAGGATTTTCACTACTATCGGGGCTAGAACATAAAATTAATTTAGAACATTGTTTAAGAATACAGCACTAAGGCTTAACTCTTAAACTTTTAAACTCATAAACTAAAAGAACATGATTTTAGAAATGAAAGTCCCATCACCGGGAGAATCGATAAAAGAAGTTGAAATTGCAACTTGGTTAGTAAAAGACGGCGATTATGTAGAAAAAGACCAAGCCATTGCAGAGGTTGATTCTGATAAAGCCACTTTAGAATTACCAGCCGAAGCCAGTGGAATTATCACACTAAAAGCAGAAGAAGGCGACGCCGTTGCAGTTGGTGCTGTCGTTTGCTTAATTGATACAAGTGCTGCCAAACCAAGTGTTGCTACTCCAGCTAAGGAAGAAGTAAAAGCAGAGGCTCCGAAAAAAGAAGCAGTAAAGGTAGCTCCGGTTGCCGTTAAAACATATGCCGCTCAAGCACCATCGCCTGCAGCCAAAAAAATATTAGACGAGAAAAGTATTCAGCCATCTGATGTAGTTGCAACCGGAAGAGACGGAAGGATTACCAAAGAAGATGCAGTAAATGCTGTGCCTTCTATGGGAACGCCAACTGGCGGGAATCGTGGTTCGGAAAGAACAAAATTATCAATGTTGCGTCGTAAAGTAGCGGAACGTTTAGTAGCGGCAAAAAACGAAACCGCAATGTTGACTACTTTCAATGAAGTGGACATGACTGCGATATACGCTTTAAGAGAAGAATACAAAGAAACCTTCAAAACCAAACACGGTTTAGGATTAGGCTTTATGTCTTTCTTCACCAAGGCGGTAACCAGAGCGTTACAATTATATCCTGATGTAAACTCCATGATTGACGGGCAAGAAAAAATCTCATACAATTTCTGTGATATTTCAGTGGCGGTTTCTGGTCCAAAAGGATTAATGGTTCCGGTAATGAGAAGCGCAGAAACCTTATCTTTTCGTGGCATAGAAGCTGAAATCAAACGATTAGCGATTCGTGCCCGTGACGGACAAATCACAGTTGATGAAATGACCGGCGGAACATTCACCATTTCTAACGGAGGCGTTTTCGGAAGTATGTTGAGTACACCAATCATCAATCCACCACAATCAGGAATTTTAGGAATGCACAATGTGGTAGAAAGAGCGATTGTAAAAAATGGTCAAATTGTTATTGCACCCGTAATGTTCGTGGCTCTGTCTTATGATCACAGAATCATTGATGGTCGTGAATCCGTTGGATTCTTGGTAGCAGTGAAAGAAGCATTAGAAAACCCAGTTGAAATTTTGATGGATAACAATCCGAAGAAAGCTTTGGAACTTTAAAACATACTTTGTCATTCTGACGAAGGAAGAATCTCAATCCCGCCTGGTTTTCTAAGCGGGATTTTTTGTTAATTTGTATTCCGCGTTAGGGATTGCAGTGGAAATCCTTTTTTTAAATTGCCACGGGTTTAAACCTGTGGTAATTTAAAAAAAGATTGGAACGGAAAGCCCGACCCTTCTGGACACGAGGCTGAAAGCCGACTGCCAGAAGGGAAACGCCCAAAAACTATTCTATGAAAAAAAACCAAAAACAAGCAGCGATAGGATTCATCTTTATCACGATGCTTATCGATATTACAGGTTGGGGAATTATCATTCCGGTTATCCCAAAATTAATTCAAGAACTGATTCATGGCGATATTAGTGAAGCCGCAAAATATGGAGGATGGCTGACTTTCGCGTATGCGATAACCCAGTTTGTTTGTGCTCCCTTGATTGGAAATTTGAGCGATAAATATGGAAGGCGCCCCATACTTTTAATATCACTTTTTGCCTTTTCACTCGATTATTTATTATTAGCTTTTTCGCCAACGATTATCTGGTTGTTTGTGGGGAGAATTATTGCCGGAGTAACTGGAGCCAGCATCACGACAGCATCAGCGTATATTGCTGATATCAGTACGCCGGAAAATAGGGCCAAAAACTTCGGAATGATTGGCGCAGCTTTTGGGTTAGGATTTATAATTGGACCCGTGATAGGTGGATTACTTGGGCAATATGGTTCAAGGGTTCCGTTTTATGCTACCGCTGTTTTGTGTATGCTGAACTTCTTATATGGTTATTTCATACTGCCAGAATCATTATCGAAAAAGAACCGCAGGGATTTTGATATAAAAAGAGCGAATCCTATAGGAGCTTTTAGGAACTTAAAAAAGCATCCTTCTCTTTATGGACTGCTGTTGGCGTTATTTTTAGTCTATGTTGCTTCTTTCGCTATTCAGGGAAACTGGAGTTATTACACGATGTATAAATTCCATTGGGATGCTAAGATGGTTGGAATTTCATTAGGCGCCATTGGATTATTGGTCGGTTTAGTGCAAGGGGTTTTAATACGCTGGATAAATCCAAAACTAGGAAACGAAAGAAGTATTTATGTTGGAATGGTTTTATACTGTGTTGGGATGTTACTGTTTGCTTTCGCCACAAAAAGTTGGATGATGTTTGTGTTTTTAATTCCGTATTGCCTTGGTGGAATTGCCGGACCAGCCATACAAGCTGTGATTTCGAGCAAAGTACCACCAAACGAACAAGGTGAAATTCAAGGAACTTTATCAAGCTTAATGAGTGCCTCAATGATTATTGGCCCGCCAATGATGTCAACTATTTTTTATTTTTTCACGCATAAAGACGCACCGTTTCAATTCCCCGGAATGCCATTTATAGTTGGAGGAACATTAATGATTATTAGCGCTCTTATTGCCTTTTTATCGTTTAAGAAAAAAGAAGTTACTGCAAATACAAACAATGATTAAAATAATCGATAATCGCTTTTCCTTCCAATAAAACATCGGCACCAATAATGCCCTGAACCACTTTGGCTTTGTGTTGTT
>JAYTGH010000371.1:0-4904 GCA_043733645.1 Flavobacterium sp.
TAAACAAATGTAGGACATCTTTTTCATCTGATAAATTAAAATCGATGTACGACAGTTGATTTTAGTTAAAATCGATATATAAACTGATATTACCGATTAGCGCGATAGTAAGTCAAGTATTATGCCACAAAAAATCCGCCGAAATGGCGGATTTTTAGAACTTAATGTTTACCAATATTAATTTAATTGATAAGACTGTAATTCGGTTGTATATTGTGGAGTTGATGTTCCCGAATTGTATGTAATGTATTTTATTGGTCCAACATCTTTCGCAAACCAATAATCTGTATCCAATTCTGATGCCGGCACACCAGACATAGAAGTTGACTGATGTAATCTATATCTGATTATATTATTGAAAGTGACACCATTAACAGTCAAAGAGCTTCCTGTTTCAGTTATTGTACCTGTATAATTGGTCGTAGTGGTAATAGCTGGAATTCCAGGGATATCGTATGTTGTAGTTTGTGTATAAGACCCATTCCAGGTTTGCCCCACACTCAAATAATCCTTCAGAATAATTGCTTCAAATCCTGTCATCTGACCGGTCATACCACCACCTAAATCTATTGTAAGATCTTCAACTTTCATATAATAATCTCCAGAATTTTTTCTTAACCTGGAAACTGCAGCCGCTGTTGTTCCGGTTGAGCTTGCTCCAAACAAGTTGTTAAAAGTATAGTATGTATTTCCACCTATTGAATTAATAGATATCATTTTCATAGGCGACTGCTCAACTCCATTTTGTTTATAAACCCATTGGTTGTTTAATGCTGCTGGCCAATAATCGCCTGTAGATGTTCCACCACCGGTACCTCCTCCGCCCGAACCACCACCAGTGCCGCCGTCACTTAATACGATAGTACTATCAACTGGTTCGTTTTCACACGATGTGAAGGTAAAAGCTATTAGAATAAAAAAAATGCCCGCTATTAATTTTATGTTTTTCATTACTGTTTTTTATAAATATAGACCAAATATAATTTTTTTTGAATTTATGACAATACTTTTTTGGGAATTCTCAACAATAATAACAATCCTGCTAGGAAAAATACGCCCAAAAATACGATGGCAAATCTTGGGCTTCCAGTAATTTGGTCTATTAATCCATATACCATCATACCGATAACTATTCCGATTTTTTCGGAAACATCATAAAAACTAAAGAAAGAGGCAGTGTCTTCGGTTTCAGGTAAAAACTTAGAATATGTAGATCTTCCTAACGATTGAATTCCACCCATTACTAATCCGACGAAACTCGCCATAATATAGAACTCCATTGGCGTTGTAATGAAATAAGCGAATACACAAAGTAAAAACCAAAAAGCATTTAGGAAAATCAACACCTTTATATTTCCGAATTTTGCCGATGCCCTTGATGTGAAAACCGCTCCAACTATAGCAATCAATTGGATCAGAAGTATACAGGTTATTAATCCGATTTGGCTTTCTTCTGGGCTGCTCCATTTAATTTCCTGTGCGCCAAAATAAGTCGCAATAAGCATAACCGTTTGTACTGCCATGCTAAACACAAAGAAACTCAATAAATATCTTTTTAGCGGAATTTCGGATTGCAGCATTTTCCAAACTTTCTTCAACTCTCTGAAGCCATTGAATATAACTGAAAAATTTACTTTTTCTTTATTGGAATTCCCTTTGGGCAAATAAAAATAAGTGTATTTACTAAAAACAATCCACCAAATTCCAACCATTGCAAATGAATAACGCATTGCTTTCATGGAAGCTGTATCATCAATACTGTCTTTTATATGAAACCAATCAGGCTTCATTATCATTAAAAGATTGACTACTAAAAGTATAACGCTACCTATATAACCTAACGAATATCCTTTGGCACTTACTTTATCCTGTTGTTCGGGGAAAGCAATATCTGGCAAATAAGAATTGTAAAAAACCAAACTTCCCCAAAAACCTATCAATCCAAAAAAGTAAAATGTCAGACCAAGTCCAATATTATTTAAATCAAAAAAATACAAACCCATACAGGATAAAGCGCCAATATAATTGAAGACACGCATAAAAATCTTCTTGTTTCCCATATAATCCGCAATACCGGAAAGCAACGGAGAAAATAAAGCCACACATAAAAAAGCAGCTGCCGTTACAAAACTTATCAAAGCTGAGTTTTTGAAATTATAGCCGAGAACTTTGATGTAGAGATTGTGTCTTTTTTCGAAAAGTAAATTATAAAAAATAGGAAACACTGCCGAAGCAATAACCAAACTATAAACTGAATTTGCCCAATCATAGAAAGCCCAGGCGTTGAGTAATTTTGGATGACCTTTTGGAAGTATTGGCATAAAAGTATCTTTAAATAAAAAATCCCGATTATTATCGGGATTAAATATACTCTTTTTTTGGAACTGATATGTTATTTAAACGTTACGCCAAATTTTGCTGCTTCAGCTTTTGCTTCAGGTACTAATTTTTTTAGTGCTGCAATTCTCGTGGCATCAGATGGGTGCGTGCTCATAAATTCTGCTGGTTTGTTACCCGTGGATGCAGCAGCCATTCTTGACCAAAAAACTACGGCTTGATCGGGATTATATCCTGCAATTGCCATTAAAGTTAGTCCAATTCTATCCGCTTCACTTTCGTGACTTCTGCTGAAAGGCAACATTCCTCCTATTTCTGTTGTCGCTCCATAAGCCGTCATTGCAATTTGTTGCGTTTCGGCACTTTTACCTCCAACTGCAGCTGAAACACCAACAGCTCCAAGTTGTTGTAACAAACCAGCACTCATTCTTTGTTGACCGTGATTAGCCAATGCATGAGAAACTTCATGACCAAGAACTGTAGCCAAACCTGCGTCGTCTTTTGTAATAGGAAGTATTCCTGAGTAGACTACGATTTTTCCGCCCGGCATACACCATGCGTTTACTTCTTTATTATCTACTAAATGATATTCCCATTGGTAATCTTTAAGATAACCTTGATATCCATTTGCATTTAGCCATTTCTCGGCTGCATTTTTGATTTTTGTTCCAACGTTTACTACTCTATTGGCATCCGAAGTCCCAGCAATAACTTTATTTTCTTTCAGGAATGTTCCATATTGGGCAAATGCTGAAGGCAAAATTTCACTATTCGGTACTAGTGCCAAAGTGTTTTTTCCGGTAAATGGATTTGTGGAACAGGATAAAACAATTGTCATCAATACAATACCGCAAAATAATGTTCTATTTTTCATAATGTTTGGTTTTAGTAAGAACAAATTTATGACTATTTTATGCGCCAATGATATGTAATTCTGTGAAATCTTTATATAATATCAATGTATTGTCTCCATTTAGTTGAAGTGAATCCAAGCTTATTTTTTCATTATCAACTTCGATTTTCTTTACTTTGAAAGGCAATGCTTTTAGATTAATCTTGAATTTTGAATAATGCGTTTCAAAAGTTCCTTCTGTATGTTGCTGAATGATAAGCTCTTTCTCTTTTCCGTTTAAGGTAAACGTTCGCAATGAAAACCTTCCTTTGTTATAATCATAACCATCTTGAGCATCTTCATATACAGTTGATTTCTCTTTTCCTAATTTGTAATAAACATCTAAAGTCAATTCGTCAAACTGCAATTCACCAACATATTGCTGCACCGGATATTTCGGAATGATAGATCCTTCTTTTATAAAAATCGGAATCTGATCAAAATCGGTTTTTATCCAAAGCTCTTTTTTACCTTCTATTAGTTCGTTTGTCCAATAGTTGTACCAATTCCCTTTTGGCAAATACATTCTTCTGCCTTGAGCGTTTGGCTCTAATATCGGGCAAACCAAAATTTGATTACCAAAAATAAATTCATCGGTTCTGTAATGCGTATGGAAATCATCTTGGTCATAATAAACCAACGGTTTTAGCATTGGTGTTCCTTCGTTTACATATTGCCAAAACATCGTGTACAAATAAGGCAACAATTGGTAACGTAATTCCACAAATTTTCGAGTGATATCAATCACTTCTTCGCCGAATGACCAAGGTTCCTGTTCGCCGTGATCGCCCGATGAATGTGTTCTGCAGAAAGGATGAAAAACGCCTAACTGAATCCATCTTGCATACAATTCGCCCGAAGGTTGTTCTGCAAATCCACCAATATCGGAACCTGTGAAACCCATTCCAGACATCGACATTCGCTGCATCTGAATATTAGCAATCCACAAATGTTCCCAGCTTGCAACATTATCACCTGTCCAAGAAGAAGTATAACGCTGTGCTCCTGAATAAGCCGAACGCGTAATGATAAAAGGTCTTTTCGGATACGCAAAACGCTTCACACCTTCGTAGGTTGCTCTCGCCATTTGTGTTCCGTATATATTGTGCGCTTTCCTATGACTACACGGATTTCCATCATAATCGTGACGCACATCAGAAGGGAAAGTTTTTCCCGGAACGTCCATTACTGCTGGTTCGTTCATATCATTCCAAACGCCTTTTACTCCTATTTCCGAAATTAATTCTTTGAACAATCCTGCCCACCATTCGCGAACTTCCGGGTTGGTATAATCGGGAAAATTGCATTCGCCCGGCCAAACTTTTCCTTTCATAAATGGTCCATCAGCACGTTTGCAGAAATAATCATTCTTCAAGGCTTCCTGATATACCCAATAATCTTTATCAATTTTTATTCCCGGATCAATAATAACCACAGTTTTGAAACCGTCTTTCGCTAATTCGGCAACCATTCGTTTTGGTTCGGGAAAATATTCTTTACTCCAGGTAAAACAACGGAAACCTTCCATATAATCGATATCCAAATAAATAGCATCGCATGGGATTTTTAACTCTCTAAATTTTGCTGTTACTTCCTTTACTTTGCTTTCCGGATAATAACTCCATTTACATTGGTGGTAACCTAATGTCCACATTGGCGGCAACTCTGGTTTTCC
>JAYTGH010000372.1:0-1639 GCA_043733645.1 Flavobacterium sp.
AAAATTGGGAGGAATGGAATTTTAATGTTCCTGCAATTTTACCAAGTTATGAAAATCAGAATCTTAATCCATATCAATATGGACTGCAACATAAAAAAAGTCATTTAAGTAGATTTTTTTTTGCTCCTAATCTTATTAAAGAAATACAAAATGTAAAAGGACAGGAAATAGGAACACACACTTATTCCCATTATTATTGTCTAGAAAAAGGTCAAACTATAGAACAATTTGACGCTGATTTGGGGCAAGCTGTAAAAATGGGAGCAAAGTTCAATGTTGACTTAAATTCACTTGTTTTCCCAAGAAATCAGTTTAACAGAAAATATTTGGACATTTGTTCAAAGCATAAAATAGAAACTGTTAGGACAAATCCAAATTCTTGGTATTGGGATACTACAAAACCTGAAACGTTATTTTTAAAATTAGCCCGAACGGGAGATGCTTATTTGCCATTAGGAAAAAAAACATATACAAAAGATTCTTTAGTAAAAGATAAAGTAGTTGGCCAACATGCCAGCCGATTTTTAAGACCACATCATCAATTTGAACTTTTAAATACTGCAAGGTTGGTTAGAATTAAAAATGAAATAATACAAGCTGCCAAAAATGGAGAAGTCTATCATTTATGGTGGCATCCTCACAACTTTGGTATTGCTACCGATGAAGCACTTAAAAATTTGAAGACCATTATAGCTGTTTTTAATCAATGCAGAGATGAGTATGGTATGGAAAGTTTTACCATGAAGCAACTCAGAGATGATTTAATTTGATGATGCGTAAAGCAATAAATGATCTAAATAAAAATGATACTAAAGCTATATTTCTTTTCGGCTATCATTTACTATTTATCCCACTTGCATACAAATTAAGAGTTGATAAAGGCTATTCAGATGCGCACTTCTATTGGGGAATGAGTATTGATATCAATCAGCATTTCTGGCTTGATTTTGCTAACTATGGTACAAATTTTATTTTATTTCTCAATTATCCATTTATCAAATTAGGATTGCCATTTTGGTTTGGATTTTTGCTTTATGGAATCATTGGATATTATGGGGTTTTAAAATGGGTGCATTGGGCAGAATTGGTCGTCAAAGATAATTTTAAGTATAAAGGATTTAACTTTTTATACCTAGTGTTTTTTCTACCTAATCTTCACGTTTGGACAGCAACTTTAGGCAAAGAACCAATAATTTTTTGGGCAATTTCGTCTGTTTTTTATGCATTAGCTACCCAAAATATTAAATCGTTTAGTTTTATAATTGGAAGTTTAGCAATTTTGATTATTCGTCCGCATGTTGCATTGATGTTGCTTAGTGCCATTGCAGCAGTATTTCTTTTCCATAAATCCTTTTCACTAAAAAAAAGAATTGCCTTTGCTGCTGTAACTTTTACTGGAGTATTGGCATTGTTGTATGTTGTATTTCAGTCAACTAATATCAGCTACTGGGACTGGAAACGAATACGTTATTTTAATGAGTATTCTATTCTTTCTTTCAAGCATTCAGGATCGTATGTTCCGATGTTGGATTATAGCTATTCATATAAATGGTTTTCGTTTAATTTCCGTCCGCTCTTTTTTGATGCCCATTCAGTTCTAGGTCTTTTAGCTAGTATTGAGAACTTACTTTCACTGATA
>JAYTGH010000373.1:0-1635 GCA_043733645.1 Flavobacterium sp.
AGTTAAAGCCTCTGCCAGTGGCTTTTTACGATCTTAAAGAGTTTATGAATGTTCGGGTTCAATACAACTATTATGTTTATCTCAAGCCCGATTTGCATTACTATAGCGTGCCAGTTCAATATATCGGCAAAATGGTATTAATCACTTACAACAATCATTTAATTGAGATATACCACGATAACATCCGCATAGCAATGCATATAAGAAACCGTAAACCATACGACTATACGGTGGACAAAGCGCATCGCCCACCCAACCATCAATTTATTGCAGAGTGGAATACCGAACGGTTTATTCATTGGAGCCAAAAAATTGGGGCGGAAGCCCAAGCGGTAGTTGAAAAAATATTTGAAGCCAAAGCTCATCCCGAACAAGGCTTTCGTTCGTGCATGGGGATATTGAATTTAGCAAAAAAACACCCCAAGGATGATTTTTTAAAGGCTTGTAAAAAAGCATTGGATACAGGTTGTATTTCTTACAAATTTATCGCAAACACACTAAAAACTAAATCATTTAACCTGGATGCAGACCAAGAGCTAAAACACTTGGCAACCATTATTCATGAAAACATCAGAGGAAAAGAATTGTACAATTAACTTGATAATAAAAATAATGCCATTCAGTATACTTTTGAATAAAAAAGTGAAAACAAAAAAGAAAAATTATTAAAATCGAGGATAACCCGAAATGGGTTATCTCCCGCTTTAACAAGTGTCATTAATAACGAGAATAACCCTGAAACGGGTTATTTCCCGTTATTAACAACATTTACATCATCATTTTATATTATGTAACTTAATAAAACAAGCAAAATGAACATCACACAAACATTCGAAAAACTCAAAACCCTGAAACTCTCTGGTTTTGAAAGTGCGTACCGAACAATCTACGAAACGGGTACAAACGCCAGTTTTACCAACGATGAAATCATTGGCCATCTCGTGGATGCTGAATACGATGAACGGTATAACAAAAAACTGGCCCGGTTATTAAAAAACGCAGGGTTCCGGCAACAAGTAACTTTTAATGAAATTGATTTTGTAGCACAAAGAACGTTAGATAAAAATCTGATGTTACGCCTGCAAACTTGCGATTGGATTAAAAAATCAAAGGATATTCTTATCATAGGCCCTACCGGAGTTGGCAAATCATTTATTGCTTGTTCGCTAGGCTTTCAGGCATGTCTATCCGAATTTAAAGTTCTTTACTCTTCTACCAGTAAGCTATTAGACAAACTTCTCTTTTCTAAGGCTGATGGCACTTATCTTTCGGAACTCGATAAAATAGCCAGAATGGATGTTCTGATTATGGATGACTTTGGCCTAAAACCGATGGATGGAAAAACCCGAAATATACTTTTTGATGTCATCGACGATAGAAATGGTAAAAAATCGACCATAATTACTTCGCAAATGCCAGTTAAAGAATGGTATGACTGTATTGGCGACCCTACTCTTGCCGATGCAATAATGGACAGGTTGGTGAATGGCTCTTTTCGGATAGAAATGCAGGGCGAATCAATGAGAAAAACTATCAAAAACGGTAGGGTAGATTTACTATATTTATAAAATTATTGCCCACCACAAAAGTGTCCGTTTATTTCCGGAATGGGTGTCCGTTTAAAACGGAATATGT
>JAYTGH010000374.1:0-4884 GCA_043733645.1 Flavobacterium sp.
GGATTTTTTAAAATATCGGTAGGTTGTTCTATCATCTGTCCATGCGTAGCTAATTTCATAATTTCGTCTTTGTCACGGCTCAATGCCAAACGCTCGTAAAGGCTTGAATGATAGTTCCTTTTAAGTTGATTCAAACTCCAATTGCGAGCAGCACATTCAATTTCATAAAAACTGCGCTCATTCAAATTGTCAATCCGCATGAGAATAAGGTAATGTGACCACGATAGCGTAAAACGATGTTTCTTCAATTCCGCAGACGGTGTCTGCGGAATTGAGTAAGCCCGATAAAATTGACGCATTTGTTCGATATTTCTTTCTGAAAATCCTTTACCAAATTTTTCAGTCAATCGTTTTGACAAATCTTTTAGAATATGCTTGCCATAGTCGGCACGTGTTTTCCCTTGTTGCTCATCTTCAATAATCATTCTACCGATTTCAAAATAAGTATAGACCATTGCTAAATTGACAGTAGTGGCTATTTTTTGACGGGCTGATTCTATCAACTCTGCTATTTTGGTAAAAAGTTGGGTATCTTTTATGGGTTCGTTTTTCATATGAGTATATCTTGATACTTTTAAGATAACAAAACTACATTTTTTATTTGAAAAGACACCCCCTCAGTAAGAAAGCCTTTTGAGATAAACTTCTCAAAAGGCTTCTTTTTTGTCATTCAATAGGAATCAATTCAATTAATCAATTCTCAAAGGTCAACATTGTGGCATATTCGACCCGCATTGAGCATTGTTTGATTGGATTCTTTTGTTGGTTTGATCCTTCAGTTGCCACGTTCCTCCCAATAACATTTCTTTGTTTTGTTTTGTGGTCACCTGACCACAAAACAAACAAACGTAGTTAGAGACTGCTTAGCAAGCGTCACTTCAATTTATGAATCCGATAATTTTAAACAAACTATAGATTACAAACCTTTCTAAAACTATCGCTCAATTTTACACTTAAAAAACTGGGTTGCCATCGTGGGAATTTGTAATAACATAATACTAAATGTTTCATATAAGCAAGTATAAAAATGTCAAAATTAAAATCTACTTTAACTTTTAATATAAAAAGTTGGAAAATCACTTTATAAATTGTGGTAAAAATTTTAACTTTGCCATATAAAATAGAATTCAGTATGAAGCAATTCAAAGTTGTTGATTTATTTTCTGGATGTGGAGGATTCTCATATGGATTTGAAACAGCAGGTTTTCATGTTGTTTTAGGTGTAGATAATGATGAAGTAGCTCTGAAAACATTTGCAGCTAATCATAAAAATTCAAAAACACTTGCAATTGATTTGCATAAAGACGAAGCAATTGAGACCATTATTGACGTAATTGGAGATAATACAATTGATGTGATAATTGCAGGTCCGCCATGTCAGGGATTTTCATTAACGGGTAGTAGACAAGTTGAAGATGAAAGAAACAAGTTGTTTTATTCTGTATTTAAATTAGCAAAAAAACTGCAACCTAAAGCTATTATTATAGAAAATGTGCCCGGACTTGCAACTTTATATGGTGGGAAAGCTAAAAAAGCAATATTAGAGGAATTTGAAAAACTTGGTTATACTTCAAATTTCAATGTTTTATATGCACCAGAATTCGAAGTCCCTCAAATACGAAGACGTATTTTTTTCGTTGGACTTTCGAATGAACTCGGAAAATTTGATTTTCCAAAACCAGTTTTGAGTAAAGAAGAGTTTAATACTTGTAAAGATGCAATTGATGATTTACCAAGTTTAGTAAATGATTTAGGAAAAGAGGTAGATAATTATGATAAACTGCCCAATTCTGATTATCAAAAACGTTTGAGAAATGGCAATTCGGTACTTTATAATCATGTTGGAACTAAACACACTGACCATGTAATCAATGTGATTTCACAAGTACCTGAAGGTTGTAACTACAAAAGCCTTCCTCATGGTGTTGGTGAGAGTAGACGTTTTAATGAAGCATGGACTCGTTATCATAGCTTGAGACCTTCAAAAACAATTGATACAGGTCATCGTAATCATTTTCACTATAACCTGAATAGAATTCCTACAGTCAGAGAAAATGCACGTTTGTAATCTTTCCCCGATTGTTTTGTTTTTTATGGGACTAAAACTCAACAGAATAAACAAGTTGGAAATACAGTACCACCTTTTTTAGGTTATTATTCTTTCAAAAATTCCTTTTTAAACTGAGGGGTAGTTTTTAAAAAAAAATTATGGAAAGGAAAAACTGGACACGAGAAGAATTGATTTTAGCTTTCAATCTTTATTGTAAAATTCCATTTGGACAATTCAATCAAAGAAATACTAAAGTAGTTGAGTTATCAAAAATTATAGGAAGAACTCCAAGTTCAGTTGCATTTAAACTTGTAAACTTCGCAAGCATTGATCCTTTTCATCAACATAGGGGTGTAAAGGGGATGCAAAACGCTGGAAAACTTGATAAAGAAATTTTCAATGAATTTTCAAATAACTGGAACGATTCGATTTTTGAAAGTGAAAGTTTATTAGCTGAAAAATCTGGCAAAAAGAATTTAGAAGAAATAATAAAAAAAGAAATTGGGCTTGATGAAACAAAACAAGGTATTGATGTAATTCGTTCCGTAAAAGCAAGAGTTAATCAATCCTTTTTTAGAACTGTTATCACTTCAATTTATTATAATAAATGTGCCGTTTCAAGTATTGATTTACCAGAGTTGCTTATTGCCAGTCATATATTGCCTTGGTCAATTAATGAAAAAGAAAGATTAAATCCTGCAAATGGCATCTGTCTTTCACCACTTTACGATAAAGTATTTGACAAAGGTTTAATGACTTTGAATGATGATTACAAAATCATATTTTCAAAAAAACTATTGAAAATTTCGGACAAAAATACTTATACATCCTTGTTTGAAATTTACGAAAATCAACAAATTAATTTACCTGATAAATTTTTTCCTAAACAAGAGTTTCTTGATTACCACAGAAAAAATATTTTCAAGAATTAATCTGTTTCTTCAAAGAAAAATGAATTTTCAAATTCTTCATTTGAAAGTTTTTCAAAACCTTTTGATTTCAGAAACTCAACAGCAGTTTCTTTACTTTCAAATTTCATGGTATTTCCATTTTCATCTAATAGCCACTCTTTGCCATTAATCGAAATTCCTTCTATTGCTCTTGCTATTTCTATCATAATATTGATTTTAAAATTTACTTTCCCAAAGATAAAATTAATTGTACTTAATTTCATACTCTAAAAATTTACCGACAATTTAGAAGAAATAATATTCTATCCACATAAGCTTTTTGAAACGGACGAATTAATCGTCATTTCAGGTTATGTTGGCCCAAGACCAATCCAAAGACTGCAGGAATTACCTTTTGAATCAAAGGTCGTTTATGGTATGTACGGATCTGAAGGAATACAAAGATCACTGCATAATTCACTAATCGGATTGCAGAATGATACAAGAAACCTTAATATTTTCTATTCAAATCTACCAGTTCACTCAAAGTGTTATGCGTGGCGTTTAAGAGGACAAATCGTTCATGCTTTAATTGGTTCAGCAAATTTTTCTGTAAACGGTTTAACAACACCTTATAGGGAAATATTGGCTGAAACAACACGCGATACATTTAATCCACTGAATGACTATATAATAAGGGTACTAAATAATTCACGTTCTTGTTTAGAAGTAGTAAATCTTGGAATTATTGACACAATTGTTACTGAAACAACTTGTATGCTCTCACTTTTAGGGCAAAACGGAGAAGTCCAAAACGCAGCCGGTTTAAATTGGGGGCAAAATCCAAGCAATCATACTAGACCTAATGACGCTTACATTGCAATAAGAGTTCAAGACATACGTTATTTCCCTGATTTATTTCCTCCAAAACAAATGTACCCTACACGTACTGACAACCGAGGTAGAAAAAGACATAACGATGCTATTGAAATAATTTGGGATGATGGACTAAGTATGGAAGGTTTATTAGAGGGTTCACAACGAATTGATGAACTTATTTACCCTAAACAAATTAGTTCTTTTCCTATAAAAAGTCAATTAGGAGAATATATTAGAAGAAGAATAGGGGTTCCATTAGGGCTACCAGTTAGACGATTTCATTTGGAAAGATATGGAAGAACAAATATTGCAGTATCGTTACTTGGTGAAGGAGTTTATAAATTTGATTTTTCTGTATAAATATTTTATGTTTTAGATTAAAAGACTTCTTCCGTTTTTTTCAGTTAAAAGCAATTATTATCTAATGCACAATATTTTTATTCAAGTCTAAATTATATAATTTCAGTCTTGGTTTTTCAAAATCGTACCTCAGTTTTACAAAACTATGCCGTCATTTTAACAAATGACCCCTCAATTTTTCAAAACGACCCATCAGTTTCAAAAAATCACACCCTAATTTTTCAAAACGACACCTTCATTTTTCAAAATCATCCCTCAGTTCTACAAAATTTCGACTCTGCACGACAGAATAAAAGCTGTGCACGACAGAATAAAAGTTTTGCAGTACTGCAGGAGGTCAAAATCATATGATTTCAGTCCGATATTGTACGGTATCAGCCGCCGTTTGTACAAAATCTTGTCTGTTCATGACAAAATCATTCCTGTGTACTACAAAATGAGCCTTTAGCTTTACAAAATAAGGGCTTTGCCCGACAAAATAATTCCTTGGCACGACAGAATCTTGGCTCTGCAGTACTGAATAAAAGTTTTGCAGTACTGCTTGAGGTCAAAAGCGGATGATTTCATTATGATATTGTGTGAAGTCAGCCGCCGTTTGAACAAAATTAGGGCTTTGCATGACAAAATCAAGTTGAAAGTGTTTGATTTCAAGATGATTTTGTACGATTTAAGGAAATGATAATATTTTTTGACACATAGTTAACA
>JAYTGH010000375.1:0-4880 GCA_043733645.1 Flavobacterium sp.
GACAAAATAAACATGCGTATCGCAAAAGCACATGTTGAGTTGGCAACAGCACCACAGTTTGATACGGTTATTAAGAATTATGATTTGGATGTGGCAAAAACGGAAGCGTATGAATTAGTGAAAGAGTTTGTAAAATGAGCCATAAGTCACTAGCCAAAATGCAAAAGTAATGAGTTTACTAAGCCGCCTATTGCCTAATGCCTAATGCCATAAAAATGAAAATAGGATTATATTTCGGCACCTTCAACCCAATTCACATTGGGCACATGATTATTGCCAATCATATGGCTGAACATTCCGATTTAGATCAGATTTGGATGGTCGTTACGCCACACAATCCTCATAAACAAAAGAATACTTTACTCGATGATTACCAGCGTTTGCATATGGTAACTTTGGCAACGGAAGATTTCACTAAAATCAAGCCATCTGATATTGAATTTAAATTGCCACAGCCTAATTACACGGTTCATACATTGGCGCATTTGGGAGAAAAATATCCACAACACGAATTTGCCTTAATCATGGGCGAAGACAATCTGAACTCGCTTCACAAATGGAAAAACTACGAAGTGATTTTAGAAAATCATCATATTTATGTATATCCAAGATTAAACTCTGGTGAAATAGATGAGCAGTTTATAAATCATAATAAAATTCATAGAGTTGGCGCACCAGTAATTGAACTTTCATCCACATTTATTCGCGAAAGCATCAAAAACAAAAAGAATGTAGCGCCAATGCTGCCTCAAAAAGTTTGGGATTATATTGACAGTAGTGCTTTTTATAGAAAATAATTACTGCTTCAAAAATTTACTCGTTTTTGTAGAATCTCCAATGGTTGTCTGAACCAAATACCATCCATTTACTAAACTTGAAACAGCTATTTTTTCTTCTGAACAATCGCTTGTTTTTGATAGTATTTTTTGCCCAAGCAGATTTGATATTTTGACTTCCGAAATGTTTTTGGAAGCAACAACAGTCAAAATATCAGTCACCGGATTTGGAAAAATCCGAAGATTTGAAGTATTGAAATCAGGTAATCCAAGTGCTGCATCAACAGTAATATTGATTACAAAAGAACCTTCACCATCAACATTTGAAGCAATAACGGTATAATCTGTTGAAGGAGAAACTACATTTGGAGTTCCGCTGATTTCTCCTATCATTGCATCAAAGTATAAACCCGGAGGCAAAGCAGGCGAAATAGAATAGCCATAAGTGTTTATTTTTCTAATTTTATTATTGCCATAATCGCAAACAAAAACAGTATTGGAATCAGCAACTGCAACGCCTGTCGGAAAATTAAATTGTGCCGATGTTGAAACACCATCAGTTGCGCCAATCGTTCCATTTCCGGCTAAAGTAGAAACCGTTCCATCGGTTGTAATCTTTCTGATTTTGTGATTTTCTTCATCGGTAACATATAAATTATTGGCAGAATCAACCGAAACAATGGCAGGATAATAAAAACTTGCCGCGGTTCCAATTCCATCAGCTGAACCAATTGCGCCACTTCCGGCTACAGTTGAGACATCTCCCAAAGCATCTATTTTTCTAATTTTATTATTGTAATAATCGGCCACAAAAATAGTTCCAAAGCTGTCTAGACAAACTCCGGTAGCGCCATTAAATTCAGCAGTTAAAGCTGTTCCTTCGGCAGCACCGGCAACGCCAGTTCCGGCAAAAGTGGTAACTGTTCCATCCGGAGTTATCTTCCTGATTTTATTGTTTCCATAATCGGCAACGTATAAATTATCGGCAGCATCAACAGCCATTCCTGCTGGATAATAAAAACTGGCGGCAGTTCCAACACCATTGGCTGTTCCTATTGAGCCAGATCCAGCAAAAGTAGAAACCGTTCCGTCAGGCGTAATTTTTCTAATCTTATGATTGCTTTGATCTGATATAAAAAGATTGTCGTGCGAATCAAAAACAGCACCATCAGGATATCTAAAACTTGCGGCTGTTCCAATTCCATCTGCTGAACCTGAAAAACCCGAGCCTGCAAAAGTAGTTACGTCGCCGCTTGGTGTAATTTTTCTGATTTTATGATTGCTTCTGTCCACAACGAATATATTTCCAAAACCATCAATAGCAACAACAGTTGGAAGATTAAAACTGGCTGCAACTCCATTTGCATTGGCAGAACCAACACTTCCGGAACCGGCAAATGTCGAAACCAAAGTTTGAGCAATTACATTTCCGCCTGTATTTGTTGGGATTAAGTCGGTAATAGTTTGACCAACAGTATAAATATTTGGCGAAATATAACTAATATTCGGAGCTTGTGAATGAACAAGATTCATCGTTAACAATAAGCAAATAGTTATTTTTTTCATGAGTTCGGAACAGTTTATTGTAATGCAAATGTAATTTAAAAAGCAGAACAGATTGATTTATAACCAGTAATAGATTTGTTCCTTCAAAAGATAATCGATTAGGATAAAAATCAGTATTTTTGATTGATATAAATGTTTGTTTTTATGAATAAATCTCCAAAATTTGCAGTAATCGGTGGCGGAAGTTGGGCTACCGCAATTGCAAAAATGTTATGTGTCAATCTGGATGAAATTGCTTGGTACATGCGAAACGAATCGGCAATTGACCATATAAAAGCCCAAAAACACAATCCAAATTATTTAAGTTCTGTTGAATTTGATATTAAAAAACTCAGATTAACTTCGGATATAAACGAAGCTGTGGCGTATGCAGATTATATCATTTTTGCCATACCGTCGGCTTTCTTAAATGCCGAATTGGAAAAGTTAACCGTGAGTTTGAAGAACAAAGTTATTTTCTCAGCCATAAAAGGAATTGTTCCTGAAACATTCCTGATTGTCGGAGAGCATTTCAATAAAAAATATGACATTCCGTTTGAAAATATTGGCGTCATTACCGGACCTTGCCACGCAGAAGAAGTGGCGTTGGAACGTCTTTCTTATCTGACGATTGCCTGTGGCGATTCGGATAAAGCTAAAGTTGTGGCTAAGATTCTTTCCGGGAATTATATCAAAACCAAAATATCGGACGACATCATCGGAACGGAATATGCCGCCATGCTGAAAAACATTTATGCCATTGCCGCTGGAATTGCACACGGCTTGGGCTATGGCGATAACTTTCAGTCTGTGATAATGAGTAACTCCATTCGCGAGATGAAAAAATTCATCAAAAAAGTGCATAAGATGAAACGAAATATCAATGACTCTGCCTATTTGGGCGATTTATTGGTAACAGGTTATTCGGTATTTTCAAGAAACAGAATGTTCGGAAACATGATCGGAAAAGGATACACCGTAAAATCTGCTATGATGGAAATGTCAATGGTTGCCGAAGGCTATTACGCAGTGAAAAGCGCTTATAAATTAAATCAGGAATACAAAGCCAAAACGCCAATTATCGATGCTGTTTATCAGATTTTGTATGAAGGAAAAGAAGCGAAAGCAATATTTAAAAAACTAACAGAAAAATTAGATTAAGATGAGTGAAAGGTGGAAATATCAAATTAAAACGGGCCTGCCATTTGGAATAATGATGCCTGTTGTAATGATTTCATTTGATTGGTTTGGAAGTTCAGAGTCGTTCACAGAAACTTTTCTATCCAAAAAATTTCTGGTTTACCTAATTGTTTTTTTACTTGTCGGAGTTTTTCTGATTGGCTATTCCAATTGGAGAGAAAAAAGAAAGAATAACGAATACAATAATCAGAAGTAGAATTACCTCGCAATAACGCCATCCACAAACAATATAGGCACTTCTTCTACATAATCCGGAGTTATTGATTGTGCCTTGAAGATAAATTTCTTATCATATAAAGTGCTTCCTATAAAATACGTTACCATAAACTCATTGTTGAGGCGCAATACACTATTTTCTACCATCTCTATTTTGACCACAGAAACTGAAGGCACCTGCATAAATGCGTGGCGCAGCAGCGACGTTTTTTTCATTTCGCCATCAAGAGTGCCAAAAGCTTTAGAAACGACCATTACGCTGTCTAAATCGAAGTCAGAATCATTAACCAGATAAACATACCAAACCTTTTCCATAAAGTCATCGCTCCATTCCTCCACGGCAGCTAGGAAGACGTTTTCAACTTCTGGTATTTTTATATCTGATTTCATTTTGAGATAATAGATGATAGACCAATAGATAATAGACCAACAGATAGAATCTCTCATCTATCCGTCCATTATCTATTTTCTTTTATATACTCGACTTGAACTGCTCCAGGAAACGAACATCGTTTTCATAGAACATTCTAATATCGCCAATTTGGTACAACAACATGGCAATTCGCTCAATTCCCATTCCGAATGCGAATCCGTTGTATTCATCCGGATTGATACCACAGTTTTTCAAAACATTCGGGTCAACCATTCCGCAACCCATAATTTCTAACCAACCTGTTCCTTTGGTGATACGGTAGTCGGTTTCGGTTTTTAAACCCCAATAAATATCAACCTCAGCGCTTGGCTCTGTAAACGGAAAATAACTTGGTCTCAAACGTATTTTGGACTTGCCAAACATTTCTTTGGTGAAATATAAAAGCGTTTGCTTCAAATCGGCAAACGAGACATCTTTGTCAATATATAGACCTTCCACCTGATGGAAAATGCAATGCGAACGAGAAGAAACAGCTTCGTTTCTGAATACTCTTCCCGGAGAAATCGTTCTGATTGGCGGTTTGTTGTTTTCCATATAACGCACCTGAACTGATGAAGTGTGGGTTCTTAGCAACACGTCAGGATTAGTCTGGATAAAAAACGTGTCCTGCATATCTCTTGCCGGATGATATTCTGGTAAGTTCAACGCGGTAAAATTATGCCAGTCGTCCTCAATTTCAGGACCTTCGGAAACATTGAATCCGATGGTAG
>JAYTGH010000376.1:0-1631 GCA_043733645.1 Flavobacterium sp.
ACTCCGATTAGTATCTAAAGCTATGATGCTTTTTTCTAATTCATTCCATCGTAATTGATACAGTTTTTGATTTTCAAAAAGTACTAACGTAAAAGGTTCGATGTTTTCTAAATCGATGTTCTTCCATGCTGCTAATGCGGATTCGCTGCTGATTAGTTCCAGCACAATCAAACCTCGACTTTTTCGGTAACTTTCTTTGAGAATGTGTTTTTCATCGGCACCATTTAAAAGCACTAAAATCGTAGAATGTTCATCAATAGCGAACCAAGTTCCTCCCGCTTTTTTATCTTTTGGAAAGATAATTTTTTTGTTATTGATGAGATAATTTTTGGGTTCTATGGCGTTTGGTCTTAATGTTTTTTCATCACGATTAGAAGTGATGATTATTTTGCCATTGGCATTGACAAAACTTACTGTGCACATTGTTTTCTGTATTCGATGGTAGATCGTGCTACACCAAAATCAGCATCAATTTGCAAATGTTCTAACTGCAAAACTGCCACTTTTATCAAAGCTTGATGATGAATGCAATGCTCCAAATTGTATAATAACTCTCTAAAATAATTGCTTTCGATATGTAATTCTTCATCATCAACAATTTGCTCCAACAGTAACTTTTTATTGTCTTTTTCTAATTGTTTTTTGACATCTGCTAAACATTGCAAAGCAAAATGCGTATCGGTTTGAATTCTGGAATCGCGATTTCTTTTGTCATAATTCACGAAACCATTTTCATATTGATTTTCCAAACACTGAAACATTTCAATGATATGGCGCGTATGTTCGCCAATTGTTGAATTGCTCAAACCTTTACAAGGCAAGGTAAAATCATCATTGGAAAGTTGATTTAACAACAACTCCAATTCATTAAATGTTTTGTGTAAAGATGGTATGAGCATATTTTTTTATTTATGATTTAATTACGATTTTTATAATACCTTAGTTTTATATTTTCAATCTTAACAAACCTTGAATCTTATTTCTGTTTTGAATAATTAACACTGTACAGCAAAGTAAAGTAATTATTGCCAAAATAAATAATTCTCCACCATCATTTTTTACATCAATTCCCAACACAAATACGTGTGAAAAAATAGCCCCAAGCATTGTTCCTGCTCCCAGTAAAGCGCCGAGTAGCGTAGTTCGTGGAATCAGAATCAAAATGGATGCAATCAATTCAACTATTCCGGAACCTATTCTTCCAAAAGGTTCGATGCCCAATTTGGTAAAAATATAAACACTTTCTTCTGCTCCGGTAAATTTAAAATATAAAGTTTGTACAAGGATTATAACCGCTATGAGTTTTACAATCCATGTGAATATTGGGTTTTTCATTTTGCTGGTTTTAGTTGATTGTTTTTTTCCAGTTAGCATCGGCTTTTTTCTTCAAATTGCCTTCGTCTTTGTTCCAGCTTTTCAAAGTGTTATTGAAAAAGGCATTATAAAATAAATTCAATTTTCCGTCCACGATTTTGAATGTTTCCGGATCAACTTCAACTTTTTCTCCGTTTGCACCCATAGCATAAGAACACCAACCACCGTATTGTGGCTCGTAGTTGCCTGGATTTTTCAGAAATAAATCTTTATTTGCTTGTGACGAAAAATTATAGGTTACACCTTCATAAGTTGTC
>JAYTGH010000377.1:0-1629 GCA_043733645.1 Flavobacterium sp.
AATTGTAAATGGGAAAATTCACCTCAGCGAGAATCATGGTTTGGGTATCAAAATAAACTAATTATCTTTAACCAAAAAATTAGACTAATAGATGATAGACTAATAGATAATAGATATTTCCGTTTCCAAAATATTGTCTCTCATCTCTCCGTCTATTATCTCTTATCTAAAAAAAAATGAGCAAAGTAGTATTAATCACAGGCGGTTCCTCCGGAATTGGGAAAGCCATTGGAGAGTTTTTATTTCACAAAGGATTTACCGTTTACGGAACGAGTCGTAATCCGGACAAGATTGTCAATTCAGTATTTCCATTGATTGCTCTTGATGTTAGAAGCGCGGAAAGTATTCAGCAGGCGGTTGCTAAAGTGATATCGATTTCAAAAAGAATTGATGTACTAATCAATAACGCCGGTGTCGGAATTACGGGACCAATAGAAGAAACACCAACAGATGAAATGCGGAATAATTTCGAAACCAATTTCTTTGGTCCGATTGAAGTGATTAAGGCGGTTTTACCA
This sequence comes from Flavobacterium sp., assembly GCA_043733645.1. Taxonomy (GTDB): domain Bacteria; phylum Bacteroidota; class Bacteroidia; order Flavobacteriales; family Flavobacteriaceae; genus Flavobacterium. Next base: position 519 of record JAYTGH010000377.1, read on the forward strand.
CAAATGCGTGAACAAAAATCGGGTTTGATAATCAATATTACTTCGATTGCAGGGTATATGGGTTTGCCTTACCGCGGCATTTATTCGGCGTCAAAAGGGGCACTCGAATTAGTTTCGGAAGCGATAAGCATTGAAGTAAAACCTTTCGGAATAAACATTGTCAACATTGCTCCGGGAGAATTTGCCACAGATATTGCCGCTCATCGGTACCATGCGCCAATAATTGATGGTTCGGTTTATAAAACACCTTATGAGAATACATTGGGAATGATGAATTCACACATGCACAGTGGTGAAGATCCAAACGATTTTGCAAAAGAAGTGTATCATATTATTCAGGATAAAAACCCAAAGTTGCATTATAAAATTGGCGCTTTTATGCAAAAATTCTCCATCGTTTTAAAGCGAATTTTACCCGACAGAATCTACGAAAGTATGTTGATGAACCATTATAAGCTCTAAGGTTCTAAGTTGCTGAGGTACTAAAAAAAAACATTAGAACCTTAGTGCCTAGAACCTAAAATAATGTAATTTTGCACTGATTTTGCGTAAGGGATAGGAGCAAAGTGCCATGCACTGCGGATAGCCCGACCCGAAGGGACACGCCCATATTATTTAAACACACAACTTTTTAAAATAAATTTTATGAAATTTTTTATTGACACTGCCAATTTAAACGACATCAGAGAAGCACAAGCACTTGGCGTACTTGATGGCGTTACAACAAATCCTTCGTTAATGGCAAAAGAAGGAATCACCGGAAAAAACAATATCTTAAAACACTATGTTGACATTTGTAATATTGTTGATGGTGATGTTAGTGCAGAGGTAAATGCTGTTGACTATGATGGAATGATTAAAGAAGGAGAAGAGTTGGCTGATTTGCATCCGCAGATTGTGGTAAAATTGCCAATGACAAAAGAGGGTGTAAAAGCTTGTAAATATTTTTCGGACAAAGGAGTTAAAACCAATTTAACCCTGGTTTTTTCTGCGGGTCAGGCATTATTGGCAGCTAAAGCTGGAGCGACCTATGTTTCTCCGTTCTTAGGAAGGCTAGATGATTGTTCTACTGATGGTTTGGCATTGATACAGGAAATTCGTGATATCTATG
>JAYTGH010000378.1:0-1623 GCA_043733645.1 Flavobacterium sp.
GGTATCGCCTTTTATAGAAACCGGCATTTCGCGGACAATTTCAACGCCTTCGAGTTCAATGCCGCCCGTTTCCATCGTAATGTTTTGAGTGATATTTTGCGTTTGAGTCGTAACCGTAATTTCCTTGTTTTGCATTCCGAGGTAACTCAGTTTAATCGTGTAGGTCGAATTTGGCTTTAGGTTTAGAACAAATTTCCCTTTGTCATTGGTAATCGCATACGCATCCATAGCTTTAGTTGCCTGATTCATTGCCATGATATTCGCCATTTCGAGAGGTGCTTTGCTGGCATCCTGAATAATTCCTTCAAAACGGATATTTTGAGAAAAAGAAACTGCTGAAATTAAAAGAATCAGTAATGCGTATAGTTTTTTCATAAATGTAGTTCCCGAAATGAATGATTTAATTCCCCATTCTTATTTGCATTCCGCCTCTTCCTTGCCCCTGATTCATATCTTTTAATTCCTGCATTTTATTGACAACGGTTTCATCATAATCTTTTTGAGAAATTACTTTGCCGTTTGTTGGTGCTTTTATTTCTACTTTGTCTTTAGAATTCAACACGACTTTGGAACACAAAATAACGGTTTTCCCATCATTTACTTCAAGGATTAAGCCAGGCAAACCCCAATAACTTTCTGGCCCTTGATTTACCGGAATTTCCGGAGTGTACCATGCTGTGATGGTGATTTCTTTTGGCAAATCGAAATCATCCATAAAGTTGGTTTTTTTGTCTTTGTCATCTTTTTTAGCTTCACCTGCTTTTGCTTCATCCTGTTTTTTAGGTCTGAAATTTCTAAAATCAGATTTGCTTACTGGTCGAACTGCTGTGGCTTTGAAACAATTGTAACCGCCAATTATTCGTGTTTCGCTTTCCAATTTCCAGTTTAATTTTGGCAATGAATCTTTTACCAAAAATTCTTTCCCCATAAATTCTTTGTCAACGGTGTAACTTTTGTCTTTTACATTTTTATAATACGTTCCACCCCCGCCCATCATTGAGCTCATCATTCTCATTCCGCCTTGTTGTCCTTGTCCCGGAGCATCTAGTTTTTCTTCTTCTTTATAGATGGAAGCTGATTTATCAAAATTAAGAATGAATGTTTTTTCGAACATTTTTTTCATCCGCTCTTCAATCATTTTCTGCATTTCGGGAGTGATTTCTTTATTCCCTTCTAAACGGGATTTAAAATCAGAAGTGCTTGTTTTTGATTCATAAACGGCCATTCCCTGAAAATCTTTTTGTGCATTTGAGGTAATGAATGCTAACAGAAATAGTGAAGTGTAAAATAACTTTCTCATAGTTTTTTAATTTTAGAAGAACAAATATGACGAATCCCAATCAATTCTGTTACCAATCTTTTGTTAAAATATCTTTTTGGACTTGTTGAAAATTAATTTGGTTTACTGTAAATTAGCCCTATCATGAAAAACACCATTTATTACTTTTTATTATTCTGCTCTTCGATTAGTTTTTGTCAAAATCAAAAGCTGAAAACTACTGTATTGAGCACAAAAGAACTTGAGAACAAAACATACATTGGTTTTGATGGTTTGGGCAATAATTATTACATCAAAGATAATGTTTTCAGCAAGCAAAATGAAAGTCAGACTTGGGAATATAA
>JAYTGH010000379.1:0-1622 GCA_043733645.1 Flavobacterium sp.
TATAAGATAAATGGAAAGAATGTTGATTTTTTAAAAGATTTGCAGGAAGAGCTTTGGCCGTTGTACAGTGGTTCGTGAAGACACGAACCATGGCTGAGGATTTGCAGGAAGAGCTTTGGCCGTTGTACAGTGGTTCGTGAAGACACGAACCATGGCTGAGATAAATGGAAAGAATGTTGATTTTTTAAAAGATTTGCAGGAAGAGCTTTGGCCATTGTACAGTGGTTCGTGAAGACACGAACCATGGCTGAGGGCCATAGCGTCCGTTATAACTATAACCCAAAAGATGGAGTTTGGAAAAAACTAATTGGGTGGGATTGCAACAATCAAGAGGTGTGGATTATACTTTAGCAGTAAATGCCTTTACCTCATTTTCAAGAAGGCGCTCCCAAAACTTACAATTGGGATTTTCGCCATCGTTAGTATGAAAATCATACTTGCAGTTTGCGAGTAAGTCTACCGCAACTTCCCAAGTTACATCTGGGTGACATGCGCAACTTCTTTCTCCAAAATGCTCATTTAATGCAGTGACAAAATTCATGAATTTTTCATCAGCGCCATCTTCATAGCATAGGTGAGAGCAATCTTTAAAGAATATCATACGCTATAATTTATCCGAATATAGCGCATAATACTTCCCCTTAGTAAATTCAAAAACTTCAAGAAATAATTATATCTTTATTCTATAAATATACATTTATTCAGAATGAAAGTAGTAAAATAGATGAAATAGTAGAATAAAAAATAATATTGAGGTTACCCCGTCCTTGCAAGATGGGGCAGCGGGGACTATTTTTCAAGATATAATAATAAATTCAGATGTTGTGAGAATGAAATTTCCTGCCGAAAACACCACTATCCAAATAGCCGTATTTGACTTATTAGAAATTATTAAAAACTATACGTCGGCATCGAATCCATTTACAATTCATTACAATCAGTAAGTGCTTGTTCAACAAGGTTCTTTATATCTTCTCTTAAATCTGAATTTTTCCTCCAATGAATTGAGCCTGTTTTATCATTACTTATGTAGGTATAATGAAACTGAACTTGGTCATAGTCAGCATGTTTAAAATGGGATGGGGTAGGTCTTGATTTGAAGTAATCTAAACATTTAGTTTCAATAGCCTCAATCTTAGATTTAAAGCAATCTTCTTTATTTATCTTATTATTTGACCTAAATTCAAAATCTTTAAAAGGGATTTTACTCATACACTATAATTTATCCGAATATACAAATATTAAATTCACCTCGCAGCTTCTAGCAGTGTGGTGGTGGTTCTTTTTTATTTCCTTTGTGGGTTGGGGCTGTGAGCTTATTTAACATAAAACTCAGTTATAAGGATTTAATAATTCCATATTGGCAATCGACTTGCGCAGCAGATATAGAAAGAAAATTATTAAATTTTTATAACTCTATATTATGTTATTCAGGTTAGGGCTGTGGAAGGGGAAGGGATGGCATAGCGCGGGAGCAGTTTTATTTTTTTCTTTAGCTGCGGAGCATCCTTTTTGAATTTTGCAAAAATTCTCCCTTCTCACATGCTTTTAAATGGTTGTTGTTCTAACATTATTTATCCATGTAAATAGCGTATACAACCAATGCGATTAGCGATAACAAA
>JAYTGH010000380.1:0-1620 GCA_043733645.1 Flavobacterium sp.
ATTGATTTCAACAAAAGCATTGAAACGGTCATCTTCATTAGCAATTGAATCTAGATACGTATCATGCAAACGATACACATCTTTTATGTGACGAATCCAATTGTCGATAATTCCGATTGAGTCGTTACCCATTGCTGCCTTTACGCCGCCACAACCATAGTGTCCGCAAACAATTACATGTTTTACTTTCAATACATTCACGGCATAATCAAGAACACTTAACATATTCATATCCGAATGCACAACCATATTGGCAATGTTTCTGTGTACAAAAACTTCTCCAGGCTTGGCTCCGATAATTTCATTCGCAGGAACCCGACTGTCAGAACAGCCTATCCACAATAATGGCGGTGTTTGACCTTTGGCTAAATCTTTGAAATAATTTGGGTCTTTTTCGAGTGTTCTTTCAACCCATTCTTTATTGTTTTCTATTATTTGTTTATAAAAGTCGGACATTAAAAGTTTATTTATGTTCAGACGAAATTACATTATTTTTTTAAACTTTAATAATTATCAATCCATGAAAAGTAAGTTGTTTTTAAATTACTTTTTTCATCTCTTATATACTTCAAATAAGCTTCGGCAACCGGACTCAACGATTTGTTTTTCAACCAAACCAAGTACCAATTCGATTTTATCGGAAACCCTTTCATAGAAATTATTTTTAAATCTCCTTTTTCAAGTTCATTTTTTAACCCAATAATGGGCATTATAGAGCATCCCATTCCAGAAATAACAGCTTGTTTTACTGCTTCATTAGAAGTAAGCTGTATTTTTTTTACCGATTGTAGACCATTTCTATTAAGATAATTTTCCATAACCAATCTTGTAGCTGATCCTTCTTCTCTGTAAATTAATGGATATACATCAAATAGACCTGTAGTATTATTTTGAATTTCAGCAACTACATTTTGATTTCCTATTAAGTATAGTTTGTTATCTAATAAAATCTCAGATTGCAATTGTAAATCATTTGGCAAAATAGAAACCAAAGCAAAATCCACTTCATTATTTTCTAAGCTTTTCACTACTTTAGATTTGTTAGTTACATCCATTTCAAGGTCAATTCCTTTATTTTTATTTAAAAAATCAGACAAAAAATATGGCATTACATATTTCCCTGTTGACACTACTGAAATATTTAATTTGCCTGACAGCATTCCTTTAAAAGTCATAGATTTATATGTAATAGCGGCAACTTCATCTAAAACTTTTTGAGCAGTAATTGCAATATCAGTACCAAAATGAGTAACATAGAGTTGCCTTCCTATTACTTCTGTTAATGGAATGTCAAATTGTTCTTGTAGCTTTTTTAACTGAATAGATACTGCCGGCTGGGTTAAATTTAACTCTTCAGCCGCTTTAGTGATACTCCTAGTTTCTACTATTTTTAAAAATATTTGAAGTTGATGTAATGTATAATGCATAAATATATTTTATGTAATTCATAACAAATATAAATAAAAATATATACATACAACATTATAGATTTGCAGAGAAAAATTAACCTATTTAAAATTATGCAAAGAATAACTATCGCAAAAGGAGACGGAATTGGTCCAGAAATCATGGACGCTACATTAGAAATTATTAAAGCTGCTGGTGCACAGCTAGAGTTTG
>JAYTGH010000381.1:0-1616 GCA_043733645.1 Flavobacterium sp.
ACTTTTTTGATTGATTACGATTCTAAAAAGGCTCAAACTGAAATTATTAAAGAGGGAAGTGAAGTTGTCTTGATGGTTGACCACATGCACGGCATGAAAGGCGGCACGGCAAAAATTAAGTCTTATACATTGCCTGCAATGCTTTCAGATGTAACTATGAGAGATGGGATGGTAATGAAAAATCATAAATGGTTAACAAACAAAGAGGTAAAACTTAAATAAAAATGCAAACACCTTTAATTTATGGGATATGACAGCAACAGATAGAAACACTCAGCTACTACTATTAATGATTTTGACCTACACAATATGTCCAACAACAAGAGAGATAGAGCATTTTAGGGGTAGATTAGAGGATGAATGGTGGAAGTTTGATATTAATGGGGCTATTGACGAGTGTAGGCATATGTATAATTGAAAGAAAACAAAATTAAAATTGCAAAGGTGTTCAAAATAACGAGGTTTATAGAAAAACGATTTGGGTAATAATAATGTTAAAAAAATAACATTTTGATTTAATAAAAATGGCTCAAAAGATACTTGCAATATCAAATGAGCCTAATTCTAAAATTTAAACGACTAAATTAAAGAACATGGACAAAAATAATGGGAAAATGGCATTTGATTTTAAAATACCTGATTTAAATTTAGATAATTTTGATTTGAAGATAAACTTATCAGGATTGAAGTTTGATTCAAGATACATAAAACCGCCTAAACAAAAAGAGCGTAAAGAGCATCAAGTAAAATACGCCTATGCTGAAAAGTTGGCAGAGGATATAGTAATAGAAAAAGACAGCCGTATTTTTGGAATCATTAACGGCTCATTCATTTTTGGAGATTTCATTGAAGCATTGATAGTAAAAAATAATTGGCATGTTAAAGAAATGACAATTTCAACCTTGAGTATGTCAGATGAAAACGTGGATAGCCTGAAAAACTTATTTGAAGGGGAATATTTAGACAAACTCAATTTAATTGTTTCTACCTATTTCTTTGCGAATGAGTACAACAGAGGTACATGTCTAATTAACTATGCTTATGAGCAATTAGACATAGAAAACAAATTTCAGTTATCAGTTTGCGCAACTCATTGTAAGACATGTATTTTTGAAACACATTGCGGATTGAAGGTTGTAGTACATGGCAGCGCAAATCTAAGAACAAGCGACAATTTAGAACAAATAATGATTGAAGAAAATGAAACGCTTTATGATTTCAATTTAGAATACCAACAGCAAATTATTGAAAAGTTCAAAACCATCAATAAAGACCGAACTAAAAAAGAGGCGGTTAAAATGGTGAGAAATAAAACAATGAGAGAATCAGTTGAATTTATTGAATAACCATAAGATTTTAAGATAAAAACAAATATCAAATAACGCAAAAATTTAAACAAAATGGCAAGTGGGTCACAAAAAGCAGCGGTAAAGGCAAATTATACAGCAAGAGCAAAGGCAGGGAAAACTAAGGCATCAAAGCGGAAGCCTATAAGAATTAAGGTAGGTTGAACAGGTGTTCCATTTTAAGCATAATCGAAATATAATCGAAATATAATAACATGCCCAAAGGCGCACATTTGAAAGGGAAAGGAGGTTTGAAGTTTGGAGAGGGGC
>JAYTGH010000382.1:0-1616 GCA_043733645.1 Flavobacterium sp.
GCTGCCATTCCTTTCCCTGTTCCGTAGGTTTTGGTTGGTGTATTTACTGATATAAAAATCAAATCCGCTTCATCAATAGCCTTATCAACATCAGTAGAAAAAAACAAATTTTTTCCACGAACATTGCCAACCATTTCATTTAATCCTGGTTCGTATATTGGAATATTGTTAATGTCTTTATCATTCCAAGCTGCAATTCTGGCTTCGTTTAAATCGACTACAGTAACTTTAATATCGGGACATTTTTGAGCAATAACTGCCATCGTTGGTCCACCAACATATCCTGCTCCAATACAACAAATATTTTTTATTTTCATATCTTTCTAATTTCTATTCTCTAATATACAAACCGATAACATATAACTGATAACTGATAACCGTTTACTTTAAATTATCCCAATACCATTTCACAGCTTCTTTTAAACCGTCTTGAAAAGAATATTTCGGACTATAGTTTAATAATTTTTTTGCTTTATCAATGTTTGCCAAAGAATGAGGAATATCTCCTGCTCTGTTTGGACCATGCACAACTTCTATAGTAGCAATAGCGGAATCAAATTCAGAAAGGTATTCCTTTAAATAGGAAACCATATCGTTTAGTGTAGTTCTGTCACCAAAAGCCGTGTTGTAAACCGTATTAATTGCTTCCGGATTTTGAGTTAACATCGCCAACTCATTCATTTGAATAACATTATCTATATAGGTAAAATCTCTTGAAAAATTTCCGTCTCCGTTGATAATCGGGCTCTCGTGTTTCATCAGTTGCATCACGAATTTTGGAATAACAGCAGCATACGCTCCGTTTGGATCTTGTCTTCTTCCGTATACATTAAAATAACGTAAACCGATCGTTTCAAATCCATAAGTAGTGCTGAAAATTTCAGCATATAACTCGTTTACATATTTCGTAATGGCATATGGTGAAAGTGGTTTCCCAATTTTATCTTCCACTTTTGGCAACGCTTCTGAATCTCCGTAAGTTGATGAACTTGCCGCGTAAATGAATCTTTTCACACCAGCATCTCTAGAGGCAACAAGCATGTTTAAAAACCCGGAAACATTGACATCATTACTCGTAATAGGATCATTTATAGAACGCGGAACAGAGCCCAAAGCTGCCTGATGCAACACATAATCAATATCAAGAACGGCTTGCTTGCATTGCTCTAAATCTCTAATATCACCTTCAATTAATTTGAAATTTTCGTGCTGAAGAAATCCGGCAATATTGTGCCTGTGACCCGTAGCAAAATTATCAAAGCAAACCACAAAATAGTGCTGCGATAAAAAATACTCGCACAAATTAGTACCAATAAATCCGGCACCTCCTGTGATTAATAGTGCAGTTTTATCATTTATCATTTACCCAATTTTTTCAATAGTCTATATTTCCACTTACCAATAAAATCTTTTGGCTCTTCTTCTTCATGGTACCCACTTCCATAACCATAGCCATAGCTATAGCCGTAGCCATAACCGTAGCCATAACCAACACCATATTTAGCTTTATTTTCATAACCATTAAAAATGATACTTACGTTGATAAGTTCTCCTCGCTTGGTTCTGTTATTTAATAGTGTCAACATCTCTTTTTTGGTAAAATTCTGGCGTATAAC
>JAYTGH010000383.1:0-4837 GCA_043733645.1 Flavobacterium sp.
GAAAACAATAAAAGCATCCCAGTAAGAAGTGTTAAAAAAGTAGTATATTAGCTAAGTAAAATAACAATCATATCAATAACATAATCAGTCAAAGATGAAACACTTATTATTACTAGCTACAATACTTTGCAGTATAAACTGTTTTTCACAAGACCCTCAGTTATTCCAAACCTGGTATTTATATTCTGTTCAAAGCAGTGATTTATCGCCACTCATTAATGTAACTCAAATTTCACCGGTCATAACGCCCACGCTTACCATTACCAACACACTTACTTTTACAGGGCAGGGTGCGTGTAATACATTTAACGGTACGTTCTCTGCTCCATCTACCAATTCTTGGCAGACTACTTCCTTTTCTGAGTCTGCAACAGATTGTGGAATCATAAGCCACAACTCGTTTGAAGATGCCTATTTTAGTTTTATGCAATCGACAGCCTATTATAATATTTATACTAATGGTAGTGGATTAGGCTTAGTGATGAACAATCCTATCTTTGGGATGGCTGTATTCCAGAACTTTCCGTTAAACACCACAGACTTTAATTTAGAACAGGTCGCCATATATCCAAACCCGGTTAAGGATGTACTTTATATAAATGCAAACAACTTAGCAATTACCAAAATTCAAATCATCAATTCCTTGGGGCAAAATGTTAAGACTATGAGTGCTGGTTTTGAAGTGATAGATATTGCTGATTTAGCTACAGGAATATACATTTTAAAAATGGACACAGAACTTGGAACGACAAACAAGAAAATTATCAAGGAGTGATAAACGCACAGGCAACTATCATTTCAACCTTGTACCTTAAACTTTAAACCTTGAACTTTAGACCTTAAACCTTAAACCAAAAAACATGATACTACCAATTTTAGGAATCATCATCGCTTTACTCTTATCGGGAATTCGCATTGCACAGGAATATCAGCGTGGAGTAGTATTTAGACTCGGTCGTTTTCAATCTATAAAAGGACCCGGAATCTATTGGATTATTCCTTTTATCGACAGGCAGCAACGTGTTGACATTAGAACAAAAACGGTTGACCTTGAACAGCAGGAAACAATTACAAAAGACAGCGTAACAATTAAAGTGAATGCGGTTTTGTGGTTCAAAATTATAAACCCAGGAGATGCAATTATTAAAGTTGCAGACTACAATAAAGCAGTCTATCAGTTTTCAGTAACTGCTTTGCGAAATATAATTGGACAACATTCACTTGATGAAGTATTGAGAGAAAGAGAACAAATAAATGCTACGCTGCAAAAAATTGTGGATACCACAACGGAACCCTGGGGAATCAAAATTGAAATGGTAGAGATGAAAGATGTCGAAATACCGGAAGCGATGCAACGCGCTATGGCACGAGAAGCAGAAGCCATCAGAGAAAAAAGAGCAAGAATTGTAAAGGCAGAAGCCGAATTAGAAGCATCAATAAAATTAACACAAGGAGCAAAAGAAATGGAAGGCAGTCCAATTGCACTTGAACTCAGAAGAATGCAAATGCTTTCTGAAATCGGCATCGACAACAACACCACAACAGTAATTCTTATGCCATCTGATTTCACAAACGCTGCTAAAAGTTTCACCGAACTGGTAAAGAAAAATAAACCTGATGTATAAGATTAGATAGCGCAAATTTGCAAGCCGTGTCTCATTCAACTCCTACCACCAAAACCCTCTTCCCACCATCCTCGATCATGGGCACAAATTCCCTATTCACATAATCATAAAACTGCGCTTCAAGAATCGTAAACAGCACCCCAGTCACACCAGACAAAATTGGCAAATCTAAAGTTACAGTCTTACTTTCGATATCCCATTCCCCGCTTACCAATTCAGTAGCAGCCGTAGCAAAATCAAAAGCGAACTGGTGTACCCTAAACCCAATATGCTTTGCTCCTTTTGGTAATATTATGTTTTTAGTATTTACAGTTATAGCATTCTCAGTAAGCACATAGTCAAACGCAATGGTAGTGTCAGGGTTAAACTCATAGCCTTTTAGCTGTTGCCTGCCGGCACTGGTTGCCAGAGCATTGGCGAGCTGCCGTTCTCCTCTAGCATTACTAGTGTCGTACTCCAAAACAGCACGCATTTTTTTGGTAAAGCTGTTTACCACTGCTAAATTGTTCTGTTTAGGTAGGATATCTGCTAAGGCTATACGTACTTGTTTGCATAAGGAAGAGACCCTGCCGAATTCATTGGCACTTCGTGTACAGTTTTGATATTTTGGGTCATTACGACGCGTTTCCTTTGTAAAACCACTGGCTGTTCTAACAATCATCATATTCTTCAGCCGATAAAACATAAAATTTTCTACCGTTGCCTTAAAAAACTCTTCTGTATAAAGTTTGGCCATAATCTACTGTTTTTTATCCTATTCTTATTCGAGTCATGTTCGTACCATGTTCGGGGTTGTACTACCCCTTTCCGAACAAATATCGAACAAATACAGAACAAAACCAAAATAAACATCTTTAGTACCTAGTAAGGATTCATTTTTTGGCTTGTTGATAAAATACTATATTAGCTTCAAATCATTTACCAAAAATGTCAACTACTTCCTTATGAAAAAGCTTATTGCAATCCTATTAACAATTCTTAGCTGTGTTTCTTATGGTCAGTCAAACCAAAAACTGATTGAATTGGGCAAAGCCTATAAAAACTTTATGTTTATGAGTGAGCCACCCAAGGAAACCATTAAGCGACTGAAGGATAAGACACCATCTGATTTGCCTAAAAAAAGGATATGGTCCTGAAAAAGATATACAGAAAGTTATGATCGGGTCAATCCTGAAGGAACAAAGCCTATACAAATACAGCAAAAACAAGGAAGTTTTAGACAGCTTGTTCGAAACACGAAAAAGGTAGATAAATTAGCAAAGGATGTTACTACAGATGAGCCCCCTTAATTATATACTTTTAGTATATGCGTGTAAATTAAGAAGGGATTAACTTTGTAGCAAAAGAAAAGATGCTTCCTGCGTCAGCATGACAAAAAAGGGTTAATTTTATGATTAAGAAGCCACCACCATAACTTTTCTTTTGCCCATCTTTGTCATGCTGACGTAGGAAGCATCTCCACAAACTTGTAAACTACTTATGATAGGATTCCTTGCTCCTGCACGAATCCTTTCGTGTGGCAACAAATCATAATTAATTAAAGACGAGATGCTTCCTGCGTCAGCATGACAAGAAAGTGTTGATTAAAATACCTTCTTCCAGTTAGTTTCCACCTGCAGTTGCATTTCTATTAGCGTCATGCCTTTGTATTGAGCAGCTACCCTATAAACTTCTTCTAAAGTTTCTTCAATGGTATCGGTTTCAAGGAAGAATCTATCGTTAGGAACAGCTTGAAAAACTTTCTTAAGTTCTGGGTTTCTCAATAAGTATTTTCCAAAAGACAAATAAAATCCATTGGCAAGTAATTGCTTCGCCACTTGTTCATTTTTAGAAAACCCATGAATAATTATTGGAACTGAAATGGTCAATCGCTCTTTGATTTCGATTAGTTCATCAAAAGCAGCAACCAAATGCAAGACCAATGGCTTTTGATACTGTTCTGCTAAAGCGATTTGTTTTTCAAAAATTGCTATTTGCAATGGCATCGGGACTTCAATTCGTTTATCTAATCCACATTCACCAAGCGCCAAACATTCTTTTAGCTGCAGCTTAGTTTCTATTACTTTTAAATCATCCGCCAATCGTTTCTCATTAATATACCACGGATGAATACCAATAGAATACCACGGAATAGTAACATCAAACTCCCAAGGATATTGATTGACCAATTCCGTAATAGCCGAATTGTTAGTGAATTTATGTGTATGAAGATTAAAAAATGCCATGTGTAAAAATAACACAGATTTCACAAATTAGCACTGATTTTATTATAAAAACAATACCCCTAGCCCAGATTACTTCACTAAGTGTTTATTTGTTTTGGTGTTCAGTGAACTACGTTTGCAATGGAAATCCTTTTATTTTGAAAAAATAAAAGATTGTAATGGATAGCTGGAATAGCTTCAAAAAAACATTGTAAATTTGTAAAATCAATCAATAATCAATGCTCAAAACTGCTTTTCAACGCTATATCAACAACTTCAGAGGGTTTTCGAGAGAAATTTGGATACTAACGTTCATTACTTTTATCAATCGTGCCGGTACAATGGTACTGCCTTTTCTATCCAAATATTTAAAGGAAGATTTACATTTTAGTTATAGTGAAGTGGGATGGGTTATGGTTTGCTTCGGAACGGGTTCTATAATTGGTTCCTGGCTTGGTGGTAAGCTTTCGGACAAAATTGGGTTCTATAGAATCATGATTTTTAGTTTGCTAACTACTGGCGTTCTGCTCTTTTTTGTTCAGTTCATTACCAGTTTCATCGGGCTTTGCTTTGGTATGTTTTTGATTATGGTGGTTGCCGATATGTATAGACCTGCCATGTTTGTGTCGCTTGGTGCTTACGCCAAACCCGAAAACAGAACGAGGGCACTTACCTTAGTTCGGTTGGCAATCAATCTTGGCTTTGCTGCGGGACCGGCTTTGGGCGGATTAATTATTATGAGTATTGGCTATCGTGGCTTGTTTTGGGTTGATGGTGGTACTTGTATTATTGCCATTTTAATTTTTTGGAGTAAGGTTAAAGAAAAGAAGAAGTCGCCTTTTATTGATAAGAAACATCCTGATGATGTATTGACAAATTCTGTATTTAAAGACAAACCGTTTATGGTATTTCTGTTTACCTGTTTGGTTTCCGGTGTGTTATTTTTTCAGGTGTTCACCACGATTCCGTTGTATCACAAAGAGCAATTTAATTTAACCGAATTTCAAA